>QHXD01000451.1 GCA_003223895.1 Acidobacteriota bacterium | reverse complement strand
CTGACCGGTTCGCCCACCAGCACGATCTCCGACGCTTTGTGAAAACCGATCGCACCCGGCAGATACGCCACGGCCACCGGCGGATAGCAGCCGATCGAAATTTCGGGCTGACCGATCCTGGCGTCATCCGCAGCGATGATGAGGTCGCACATCATGGCCAGCTCAGCGCCTCCCCCAAGCGTGTGCCCATGGATCGCGGCGATACTCACGCAGTCCGATTTGCGGATCTTCAGGATGACCTGATGAAACTTTTCGAGCATCAAACTGACTTTTTCGGGCACATGATCCGCGACGTCCACACCGGCCGAGAATGCCTGGCTTCCCGCAGCTGAAATCACGACAACCTGCGCCCCGAGATCCTTGATTTCATCCCAGGCGGCATTCAATTCCTCCATCATCTCCAGGTTGATGATATTGAGGGGCGGACGGTTCAGTACGATGCTCGCTACTCGCGGGCCGGGATGAAGTTGAATTGTCGAAAAGCTCATGGCCGCTTGATCGGTGTGTTGGGCTGCTGGTTCGGCTGCGGCTGGAAAGGATTACCTTGCGGCTGAAAGGGATTACCCTGGGGTTGAAAGGTGTTACCTTGCGGCTGAAAAACGTTCGGCTGGTTCGGGTTTTGCCCCTGATTTGGTGCGCCATTCGGGTTGTTGGGCGCGTTCGGGTTCCGGTTGTTCGGGTTATTCTGGCCCGGCTGCCCCGTCTGACCGAGGATCGCGAAGAACTCCCACTCGTCGTAGTTCTGATGGTTGTTATAGATCTTGAGGGATTCTTTCGAACTGTTTGATGCCACGCCGATGATGCCGCCGCTGACGGACGGACTACCGCCCAGGCCGGTAGGCTGCGACGAACCCTGATTCGGCTGGCCGAATGGATTCGACTGGCTTGGTCGATTTGGCTGGTTCGGTTGGTTAAATTGATTCTGGTTCGGCTGATTGAACTGGTTTGGCTGATTGAACTGATTCGGCTGATTGAATTGGTTCGGCTGGTTGAATTGGTTCGGCTGGTTCGGTTGATTTTGCCGGTTTGTCGAATTCTGCTGATTGGGCTGGCCGAACGGGTTTGCCTGATTCTGCTGGTTTGGCTGGTTCGGCTGCGAGTTGAAGGGTTGCGTGTTGCCGAACAGGGACTGGTTATTCACGTTCTGAGCGAACGTCTTCGAGCCTGTGAGGCTGCCATCGGGATTGATTAGGATCAGGCGAAAGTCCTTATCGGTGATTGGATCCTTGTATTTCTTCCGCACGAAGCGCAAACCGTTGGTCTCGACGAGCTGATCCATGGACGTGGGATAGACGCCGAACTTTCGCTGATACTTTTGGATCGCGCGCGTGTACTCCTCACCGCGAAAAATCAATTCTTCTTCGAGCGCCCGTTTCGCCTGCATTTGATAAGCAGGAACCGCTGCAGCCATCAGAATAGAGAGGGCGGTCGCGAAAAAAATCAATGCGGCAAGAGAAAACCCGGCATCGCGTCTATGTTTCATGATCATTTTTGCAGCGGCAATACTTGCCGCCGGTTGAACTGCAGATCCTCGATTTCGATCGACGTGTCCGTAATTGTTGCAATGCGGTATCGGCCCAGCAGGACCTCGCCCACGGTCACGTTGAAATGACGCTGCGAATCATCCTGGAGGAATGCTGTGAGCTTGGGCGTTGGCGAACTCACTACGGCGAATCCCTGAGTCACTGTCGGCCGAATCGGTCCCGGGGCCGGTGTCGGCACGACGGGCGCCGGTGGTGGCGGCGGAGCGATTCCGCTTGAACCCGGAACTGAGCTGCCCGGCGCGCCGCGCGTCTCCCGATACTGGAACACGTTGGTCCGACCGGCGTCCGCAGCTTCCTGATTCTCGAGCTCGTCCAGACGAATTTTCGCGTCGGTCGCAGTCTGCGCGCTTGGGGCGGGTTTGGTTTCCGGCGACTGCACCGCGGCCGTGCTTGCAGGTTTGTTCATCCGATAGGCGAGCACCAGCGTCAGCCCGAGTACCCCGAGCAAGACCACAAGAATGCTGACCTTTTGCCGATCCTTTTTACTCATTGATAAAAGAAAGTTTCCAGTCTCAAATCGAGCGAGATATCCGTGTTCACCGTCGTCGATGTGTCACTGCCACGCACGTCGATCGAATTAATAATAAAGAACGTTTCTGATGTTTCCAGTTCTTTGATGAACCGCACAACGTTCGCGTATCCACCGGTCACCGGTACTGTTATTTTAACGGAATACAGGCCGTATTGTGGAGCCTCGTCGATGGTGAATCCTTTACGCGTCGATATTACCCCCGCCTCCTGCGCCATCGAATCGAGCTTGGGAAGTATTTGCGAGTAAGCAATATCCCGGGCGAGGAAATGCCTGGTGTACAGCCGGAGCCGATCCTGCCCGGATGTCTCCAACTGAGCATTCAATTTCTCGAGCCTTTCCACGGCGTTTTGCCGCGCCGAAACTTCACCCTGGAGCGTCCCGATCGCGTCCCGCAGCTGATAATAGTCCGAACGCGCGGGCGCGTACAGAATAAGGAAGAACAGAAGATTGATGACTGCGAACACGCCGAGCAGACCCGCAAACAAGTATTGTTGGCGCTGGCGCCGGTACGTGACCTTCATCGGGATTCCTTCTGCGGAAAATAATTCGCGGTCAGATTGACATCGATATCCGTACCCTGGCTCGGGCTCGGGCCCTGAACGGGGCCCGTGCTCCGCTTTTGTTCGACCGAGACCTTGATATCGGCAAACACCGGCGAGAGCTCGAGCGCATGCACGAAATTACTGACGTCGGTGACGCTCTTTCCCTGAACCTGGATTCTCAACATCACTGCGCCTTCAGGGCGAAACTCGGGGCTCAGACTCACGAGGTGAACCTTTTCGGGAACCATCTGCTCGAGCGTGGCGAACATTTTCGTCCACGACAGCTCCCTGCGAGCGATCAGCGAGTTCAGAAATCCGATCTCATTCAGTTTGGCTGCCGCTTCCGGCCGATCCAATCCTTTTTCCAGTGCAGTGAGGTGTTTTCCAAGGGCTTCGGCCTCTACACGCGCGCTTTGTTCATCGTTGCGGATGGATCGCGCCCTGGCAGAAAACTGTACGAAACCGGACGCCTGCCACACGGAAAAGAGCGCCAGCACCACCAGGACTACCAACATCGCCAGATTGATGACGCGATACGCGGGAAAAGGCCGCGTCGATAGATTTAGATCAAACTCTGCCACAGTACGTGCACACTCCCGAGTACCGGTTTGAAAATGTCGTCGACATTTTTGGGGTCCAGGCGCTCGGGGGACAGCCCGAGCCTTTCCTGAAGCTCAACCAGTGAAGATCGTATATCCGTGTCGTATCCGCAGACGGTCAATTGTTCCAGCGCCTTGCCTCCAAGCTTGTCCTGGTAATACATCACCGTTGGATAAACCGCATCATAAAGAGCGGTCTCTGCGATGCGCCGGTAGAACGCCATGCGCTGGTTTTGAAAGACGGTCGTCGTGATGCAGTCCGGGGCGATTTTCAAAAACAAGGCATCAACGGACGGCACGTTGAAGAGATTCAACGCTGCCAGAGTCGAGGGCATAACCATGCCGGCATGAATACCCAGAGAATCGAACAGATTTTCGTATTCCTGGACGATCGACCGCGGTGAAAGCGCCACAAGCAAGTCCACTCCTGTGCCTGTTGGATGCGGACCGAGCACTCGAAATGCGACCTGCGCGGTGTCCACGTCAAAAGGGACTGTCTTCTTCAATTTCCAGCGGATGAATGTTTTCTGTTCCTCGGGGTCGCGGGACAGCTTCTCGGCCGTCAGAAATGCGATGCGGGCGGTGTCGTCCGGAACGACGACACCGATCTCCGAGCCCTTGAAACCTGCATTGCTCAATGCGTATCTCACGCCGGCACGCAGGCCTTCGGGTCCCGGAGTGACATCGGTCGCCACCTTGCCCTCAATCTGGTTGCGCTTCTTATTAACCCCGGCAACGATAACGTGCTTCGACGTGACTTCGCAGGCCCACAGGGGCGCCTGTGGCCTGAATACCTCGCGGACTCTGTCGACGACTGTCTTACTCAATGAACGTGACCTTATTGATTTCTTTCAGCGTTGTTGTTCCCGAGAAAACTTTCTCGAGGGCGGACTCACGCAGGGAACTCATGCCTTCTTCATGCGCGGCGCGCTTGATTTCGGATGTGGGCCTCTTCTCGGTGATCATTTCGCGAATGCGGTCGGAAAGATCGAGCAGTTCGTGGATCGCCGTCCGGCCGCGAAAGCCGCTTCCGTTGCACTCGAGGCAGCCTTCGCCTTCGTAAAACACGAAGTCCCTGTACTTCTCCAGATCTAAGCCGGACTCCGTCAAAGTCTGCTCCGAATGCTGCACCGGCTTTCTGCAGTTCGAACAGATCATCCGAACCAGGCGCTGGGCCAGAATGCAGTTGAGGGCCGAAACGAAGTTGTACGGATCGACGCCCATGTTCAGAAATCGGCCCAGAACGTCCACGACGTTGTTCGCGTGGACGGTAGTGAACACAAGGTGGCCGGTGAGCGCGGACTGGATGGCAATCTGTGCGGTTTCAACGTCGCGGATTTCTCCGACCATGATCTTGTCCGGATCGTGACGCAGAATGGATCGGAGACCGCGGGCGAAAGTGAGCCCCTTCTTCTCGTTTACCGGAATTTGCGTGATGCCGCGGATCTGGTATTCAACGGGGTCCTCAATGGTGAGGATCTTGTCCTCTTCATTCTTGATCTCCATCAGGGCGGCGTAAAGCGTCGTGGTCTTGCCGCTTCCGGTCGGACCCGTGACCAGAACCATTCCGTAGGGTTCCTTGATGTAACGGCGAAACTTCACGAGATCCTCTTCCAGGAAACCGACAACCTCGAGACTCAGGTTTCGAAACTTCTCGCTGATGGTCTCCTTGTCGAGGATACGGACGACCGCATCCTCTCCGTGAATCGATGGCATGATCGAGACACGAAAGTCGATCGAGCGGCCTTTGTATCTCGTTTTGAAGCGGCCGTCCTGCGGCACGCGGCGCTCGGAGATGTCGAGCTCGGACATGACTTTGATTCTCGAAATGATCGTCGAGTGATGTTCCTTCGCGATAGGCGCCATGGCTTCGCCCAGCGACCCGTCGATCCGGTATTTCACCCCGACTTCCGTGTCTCGCGTTTCGATATGAATGTCGCTCGCCCGCCGCTCGAGTGCCGTGAAGATGATCGTATCGACGAGACGGATGATCGGACTCGACTCTTCCTGCGTGATCTTCTCGATCGTGATCGTTTCTTCGCCGGATTCGTTTTCGCGGATCACTTCGAGCTTGAAGCCTTCGGTAGCCTCCTCGAGCATTCGCTGGGACGATTCCGATTTCTTCAGGAGGTCCTGAATCTCGGAAAGCGGCGCGACGTTAATGATCAGCGGCCGGCCCAGGAGGGCGGAAACTTCATCGATAACGATGAGATCGCTCGGATCGGCCATCGCCACGACGAGCGCATGTCCTTCCACCCGCAGCGGGACGAAGTTATAACGAAACATCAGATCGACCTGGATCGAATGGAATAACTCCAGGTCCATATGAGCACCCTTCAGGTCGACGAACTCGTAACGATAGCGCTGGGCGAGCTGTTGCGCCGCGGCGCGATCTTTCTCTTTGCTTTCGGTAATTTGTTTCATGTTTGCATCGAACCACGAATGCTGAATATCGGCATATACAGCGAAATCAGGATCGTCGCTATGAACACGGCCACGAAGATCAGGATGATGGGCTCGACCCAGCTCAACAGAGCTGTGGATCGGAGGTCCACATCCTCATCATAAAAGTCGGCCACGTGATTCAACATCTCGGGCAGCGATCCGGTCTGTTCACCGACGCGCATCATTTCCAAAGCGAGATCCGGGAAATGCCCGCTCTGCTCCAGGCT
>QHXD01000450.1 GCA_003223895.1 Acidobacteriota bacterium | reverse complement strand
TAACGAGGAGGTCTCTCTCATGACAAATAGCGCAAAGCTGGTCCTTGGTGGACTGCTGGCAGTCGCTCTGCCAACGTTTTTCCTTTCCAGGGTGGAACTACCGAGAGTGGAACCGGCGAAAGTAACTCCATCGGGATTGGCGGCGATTTCTGACACGAACTTACGGCAAGCCACAGGATCTCCTCAATTGGTTTCCATTCGGGAGTTGCCCAATATGGGAGAAGGGTGCACCTGGGAACCGGTCGGCGTCACTTCATCGATGATGATGATTCCCGAACCGCGGGAAGACTATGGGTTGTTCGCCGGCTGGAGAGACAGGTCCGCATATGCCTCCTCGTCGTTGCAGGACGGGCAGACAAGCGATGTAACCCGTCCACCCGTGCGTATGATCCGCGATCTGGATCCAATTTATAGCTCCGTGGCTGTGGATCCCGTACACGACGAAGTCATCCTGCAGGACAACAACCTCTGGGCAACCCGCATTTTCAACCGGTTGGACAACACGCCGCCCGATGCTCCACGCACCGAACCGAAGCGGGTCATCCAGGGTGTGAACACGGAGATCCAGTTCAGCGGAGGGCTGTATGTCGATCCGAAGAGCGGGGACATTTATTCAGTGGAAGCGGACACCGGGAACAAGATGACCGTGTTTTCCCACGAGGCCAACGGCAACGTTAAACCGTTGCGTCATTTGAAGACTCCGCATCGAGGCTACGCGCTTGCTGTGGACGAAGAGCAGGAAGAGATATTTCTTTCGGTCGAATATCCTCCCAAGGTCGTGGTCTACCGCAAGAATGCTTCCGACAACGAGGAGGCGATTCGGCGACTGGAAGGCGAACACACCGGACTGGAAGCCGCGCACGGCATTGCCGTCGATTCGAAGGCAAAATTGATGTTCGTCAACAACTGGGGCAATGCCAGTAATTTCAAGATCCAGGGCTCCGGCAGGTTCAACCCGCCGTCCATTGCGATCTATGCCTCCAATGCCACGGGCGACACTGCTCCGTTACGCGTCATTCAAGGCTCCAAAACCCAGTTGAATTGGGCCGCCGGCATGGCCATCGACCCGGACAATGGAGATCTGTATGTCGCCAACGACATGGGCCAGTCGGTGCTCGTCTTCAAGGAAACCGACAAGGGCGACGTGGCGCCATCGCGCGTGATCAAAGGAACCAAGACCGGTTTGATAAATCCGACGGGCGTGTCCCTGGACTTAAAGAACAAGGAAGTGTGGGTGTCCAATCTCGGGAACTCTTCAGCAGTGGCTTATCCGCTGAACGCGACTGGAAACTTGGCTCCGCTGCGTATTATCCGCAGCGCACCTCGGGACAAGGTCGGGTTGAAATTCGGGAAGACCGAAGCGGTCGCATATGACAGTAAACGGCAGAAACTGCTCGTACCCAATTGCGTGAATCATCCGCAGATCGCAGCGTTCTCGAGGTTGGCGAAGGAGAATACGCCGCCAACTCGAACGCTCGAGGGACAAAAGACGCTGATCAGCCGGACCATGCACGACCTCGCGTACGATCCCACTCACGATGAAATTGTCGTGACCAGTCCTTTGACTCAGGCGATCCTCGTCTTCCGCGGGGGAGCGAACGGAGAGGAAGCTCCCATCCGGGTGATCCAGGGACCACATACACAAATCCTGGGCGTGGGCGCGATGGACAAGGTGACGGTGGATCCGGAGACTGGTGAGATCTACCTGCCTACCGCCAAACATAACATCGTGGTTTTTCCGTATGGAGCCAATGGCGACGTGGCTCCCAAGCGGGTTCTCGGCGGCCCGGACACTCAGATTCAATTCGCCGAGCAAACCGACGGAAGCGGCAACGTTCCTCCGATCCGGGTCGATCCCGTCCACAATCTGCTGGTCGTGCCCAGCGGCGGCTTCAGAGGAGGCCGCGGTTCGCCGGCATTGCTGATCTTTGACCGGAACGCCAGCGGAAATACCCCGCCGATGCGCGTGATCCGGGGATCCAAGACTCAACTCGCAGGCAGCCAGCAGATGGCGATTACTCCGCAAGGCTGGATCTTATGTGGAGCCCAGGGAGGTGCGATCGGTATCTGGAACATCAACGATAGCGGAGACGTCGCCCCACGCTGGAAAATTCCGGTGACCAAGCTGACCGGACTGAATGTGAACGGAGTGGGGATCGATCCCGCACATCAGGAAGTCATGATCCCGACAGGAAATGGAAATGTCATTATGACGTTTTACTTTCCTGAAATTTTCTAGTGCAACTCGAAATAGGCCGCCATGAACAGCCGCGGAGCGGCGACAGAGTGTAGCCCCGGGCGCAAGCCCGGGGTTTTCTTTCGACACGATCTCAGCCCCGGAGGGGCGAAAGAGTCTTTCGGAATCTTTCGCCCCTCCGGGGCTGCGTTCCGAAACGACACCTACCCCGGGCTTGCGCCCGGGGCTACATTCTGTCGCCGCTCCGCGGCTGAATAGAGGTGCGGGTTTCAGCGCTCCGGAAGTTCCCTCATTCGCAGCTGGCGCTTGCGCGGACAGGCTCCCGACCACGACGAACATCCCTTTGAATTTGGTAGATTCCGCTTATTTACTAAATTCACTACAGTCCTGGGAAGACATTTCTTAACCGGGAGCAAAAAAATGGCAACGAGCGAAGGCTACTTGACGACGCAAGATGGAGTTCGCCTGTTTTTTCAGAAGATGGGTATTGGTCCCAGGACGGTTGTGATTCCCAACGCGGCTTACATGTTTGAGGACTTCAAGTATCTCGCCGACGATCGCACCGTTATCTTCTACGACTTGCGCAATCGCGGCCGTTCGGAATCGGTCACCGACGCGTCAAAACTGAAGGGCGGAGTTCATCTCGATGTCGAGGATCTGGAAACGATCCGCCGGCACTTCGGCATTCGTCCGGTTGATGTAATCGGACATTCTTATTTGGGAATGGTGGTGGCCTTGTACGCGATGAAGTATCGGCACACTTGCCGTGGATCGAGTCCCCCGAAAAAGTCTTCGGTTCAATCAAGACATTTCTCGACGGCGCCTGGCCCGGTGCGGCGCAGCAGGTGAAGTCGCTCGATCTGGACTCTTAATACATTCGATTTCTTGACTGACTGAAATTGCGCGCGGGTCTACTTTCCTCCTATGAAAAGTTTAGCCGCACTAGCAATTGTTCTGGCCTTCGTCACGTTCGCAGCCAACGGACCGGCGCGATCGCAGTCGAGCACGCAGGGAGTCTGGTCTGAGAAGGCGCGACTACCGGAACCAAGAGGTGAAGTAGCGGCAACGGCCGTCGATGGAAAAATCTATGTACTCGGAGGGTCGGCCTCAGGCAACGATGCGCAGACACTGAACGAGGAGTACACTCCGGCGACGGATCAGTGGCGCGTACGGGCGCCGATGCCGTCCGGTCTCAGCCATGTGGGTGCCGCCGGCATGAACGGCAAGATCTACGTTGTCGGCAGGACACATGGAGAACTCTCGCGCCGATGAAAAGTCCGCGCGGATCGGTTGGTCTCGCTGCACTCAATAGAAAGCTTTACGCCGTGGGGGGTCGCGGAGTCGATACGGTCACCGTCGCGACAAACGAAGTGTATGACCCCGCGACCGGAAAGTGGAGCGAGCTGGCGCCGCTGCCGAAGGCTCGTGATCACCTGGCCGTAATTGCGGTCGACGGACGGATTCACGCGATCGGAGGCCGTTTCAACGCCACCGTCGACAACACCGGAATGCACGACGTCTACGATCCGGCGACGAATTCATGGAAGTCAGCGGCTCCTCTTCCAACGCCGAGAAGCAGCACCGCGGTGACGTTATATAAAGGTCTGATCCTCGTCGCCGGCGGCGAGTGCAATAACGGAAAGACGTTCGTCGAGAACGAAGCTTACGATCCCAGGACCGATCGCTGGCAAAGCCTCGTCCCAATGATGCCTACGGGACGGCACGGATTTCGCGCTGCCACTGTTGGACCTTACGCTTATTTCCCCGGCGGTGCCGGAGGATGCGGAGGGGGCGCAGTCTCGGACACGATGCTCGTCTTTAGTCTGCCTTGATCGTTGCTAACGGCGCTTGAATGGGGCCGGTCTGGTGAACTTCGCCGCTTCAATCGGGACGTTCGGCCGCACATCGTTCAGCGCAAGCGTGTTCTGTCCATCGGTCCAGGTCACGATGGTGCGAAACGGCAGCTTGACGCCGGCGATCTCGCGGTAGTCCGCGTAATCAATCTGCGTCGGGACGGTGCCCACCGCTGTTTTGTTCCAGCGCAGCAGCCGCACCAACAGACCGGATTCATCGAAGTACAAGTTGACCGGAGTCTGCCCGCTGTCGGTGCCCTGAAGGATTTGAACCGGGCGATCGTCGATGACCGTGCTGCCGACCTGCCACTGGCTGAAAGCCTTCTGGATCGTCGCTGGAAACGAGATGACTGCCTCTAACCTGGCGCCGGCCAGGTTCCCTCCAGTCAGGTTCACCAGCGGCACGGGCCGCCATTCTTCCGCGACCCAGGCGTTGCGGCCATCGTACGTCTTGATGCCGTCTCCCGCACTCATATGGATGATCTGGGTGCGCTGGTCTGGAGCACTGGCAAAGATCTCCACCGGGACCTCCGCACCACCGGTATTGAACCCCGAATAAATTCCCGTGCCGACAAACGTGGTCAGCCTGTTCAGCCGTTCCCTCCCCCCGAGCGCCTGGAAATATTTGTCAAACACCTCTTCGGCCGAAACCTTTCGATCGGGAAAAATAGTGATCGCGTTGGGATCTTCCTTGAACTCGCCGTACTGCAGGGCAAGACTCGGCACGATCTCGGGACTGTAGTTACCCCGGTGGCAGGTGAAACAGGACACGCGCGGCTCTCCGCGGAAGTAGCTGCGGTTGATGTTGTTCATCATCGCAATCATGCCTCGCGCCCGCTGGATCGCCGGGGTTTCGACGGCAAACGCATCACGATTGTTGCGGATTTCCGGGGAGTGGCAGCTACTGCAGTCATAGCCAAGGGAGGAGGAAAACATCCCCATCGCGTCCATGAACTCGTCCACGGGAATCCCCTTGAGAACCTGGACGTTCTTGAAGACCGTGTCCGACATCTGCGGGTTCTGGTCCGCTCCAGCCTGGCCGGCTGCTGTCACAAGGCCCAGCAGGAACACGGTCATCGTCAGCATGGCGTTACTGTTGCTTGGGAAAGCCCGGCGACTCGGGTCCGCCTGCGATAAACAGCGGCTTGTCGGGTGACTCTGCCTTGGCGATTCTCGCCAGCGCGCCCCTCGTCTCCACGGCCTTGCCCGCGTAAGCTTCAAATATCACTTTCTCGCCCGCCAGCAGATCCTTCGTGCCCCAACCCTGTCGACGCACAGTGTTCGGGCTGGTCAACTCCAGGTTCCAATTGGCCACGTTACCATTGGCGTCTGTGACATCGATGTACACGCGCATATGCGGATTCAACCATTCAATCTTCGTCACTACGCCGGTCAACTTGACCTTCTTGTTCGCGTCATATTCGGTATCGAATCCATGGTGAGCGACGACCGGAACCGCCAGGCAGAAAAAGCTGATGCCGGCGAACAGGATGCCGATCTTGGTTCTCATTGCAACACCTCCTGAAAATGCATTCTGTCAAAAGTTGCGGAATTTTCGAAACTCCCCTCCTAAGTTAGGAGGGGTGCCGTTCGCGCGTTTTTTAGCGAACGGCGGGGTGGTTCCTCAGGCAACCACTCCGTCTGCGCCCGGCTTCGGTGGCTTCGCAGCATTTTCTTGATGGCACAGCCACCCCTCCTAAGTTAGGAGGGGAGTTCGAGACCATATTAGTTACTTATTACTTGTACCCGTCCCCGGCACGTAGCCGCCCGCGGCACCGACCTGATTGTTCTCGAGGCAGATGTACTCCATCAAGTCGAGATCCGGGCGCAACAGCCTGGCCGTAAACTTCAACTGAACAGGGCGCGAAAAGGCTCCAGGGTCGTCGAGGGTGAATTCGTTGACGAGCGTCCCGTAATTGGTACGCGTAAACCGTTCGATGGTGTGTAGCTTCTCCGTGTGCGGTGTGCCGCGACTATCGAACCAGAACTTCTCGTTATAGCCGATCGTGTCGACGACCAGCGTGTCGCCTTCCCACTTCCCGATCGAGTGGCCCCACCAGCTCGGAAGCAGATCGTCCGGGTGCTTGCGGCCATCCATGTAGACCACTCGATGGGCGCCAGCGTCGCCGGTCTCATGCAGGATGTAAATTTGCGTCAGCCCCTTCGACGTGTACGTCATCGCGAACTTCCAGGGATACGGATTGACTCGCGGCACACTCATCGGCAAACAAGCCGTATAAGGTTCGTCCTGTTCCTTCCGTTTGTCCCTGAGTTCCTTCGCCCACGGCAGCAACGGAAGCTCGCCGGGCTTCAGCCCGCCTTCACGCTCGATGTCGGCGTTCGAGCCACCACCGACCCACGGGCCTGTCAAGTCCGGCTTGCCGTCCGGCAGTCGAGGTACCGGACTCTTGACAAGGTTATCCGGAAGCAGGGGAGTGCCGCCCGCACTCACTGACCGCACCTGGTTCTGAGCATTTGAATGCACAGGCAACGTCAGCGTCAGAACTATCACTGTCGAGATGACAAGAAGTTTTCTCATGTCAATGCTCCTTCATGAAGGACCAGCGTATTAGCCGCGGAGCGGTTACTCAAATGAAATCAAGTTGGGTTTAGCACGTAGCCGTGGGCTTTATGCCCGCGTTCAAGTACCGCCAGAAGAATTCTTTAATTGTGTTTGAACGCGGGCATAAAGCCCACGGCTACGTGCAGACCGCCGATGTTTTTCTTTTGGGCAACAACGCTCCGCGGCTGAATACAAGCAACTCATTCTCACACACCACAATCTCACGAATCATCAGAACAAAAGCTTCAATGCGAACTGAATCTGCCGCGAAGCCGTCGACGTCGCCGTAATTGCCCCCGCGGAGGAGCTATAGTTGTTTCCCGCGAACACCACCGGATTGGGTGAGGCGAAGTTCGGGTGATTGAAAATGTTGAAGGCCTCCGCCCGGAACTGCATACTCACTTGCTCCGTAACACTAAACTTCTTGGCCAGCGAGGTGTCAAGATTCCAGAATCCCGGCCCAATAAAGGAGCCGCGCGCCACGTTCCCGAAAGTCCCGGCAGGCGGTAACAGGAAAGCGCGGGGGTCGAACCACTGACCGACCTTACCCAGAATCACGGGTCCCTTGAAGTCGGGATTCCGGTTGGGCACGTCTGGAATCAGGGTGTCTCCGGTGCCGGAGCTATTCGAGCCAACCTGAGGCGTGAACGGGAACCCGCTCTGAATGTTTAATGCTCCGCTCCATTGCCAGCCGCCGAACAGTTTGGGCGCCAGGCCACTCGCGCCGCTCCCGATCGGCAACGGGTAGAGGAAGTTGGCGTTGAACTGGTGCTGGAGATTGAAGGAAGCCAGCCCTTTGGACAGCTTCATATCAAAAGGATTCAAGACGGTTGCAGGCTCATTCGTGGCAGAAGCTGCGAGAAT
>QHXD01000021.1 GCA_003223895.1 Acidobacteriota bacterium | reverse complement strand
CGCTCCATTACTTCGACTGTATCGCGTCCGATCTGGGGCTCGTTGTTCTGGACATAGCAAGTCTGAAACAGGACCACTTCGCCGCCGATCCCGGACTTGATCTTTCCCGCGCGCACCGCCCACTTTTCGAACGTCGTACCGGCAAAATCCGGCAGCAACTTATCGCGATGGATGCCCAGAACCTTTTCCAGAAAGATCCGGTGCAGCCGAACGCGATTGGCAAGGTTCGCGATGCCGAGACTGAGGCGAGCCAGGAGGCCGGCACGGTCGGGATTGCCGAGCACGCGGTCGCGGAGGCGAAGTCCATCACGCTTCGCTCTCTCTGCCTTGTAGCGATGGACGAGCCGCGGGAAATCCAGTTTGAATTCATGATTGTCACGCTCTGTGTACGGGCATTGGACCTCGCACAGCTTGCACTGAAAGCAGGCGTCCATGATCGTGCCCGTCTCGGAGGCGGTGATGCGGCGAACATCGCCATTGTGCTTCTCGTCCAGCAGCGAAAAAAGCGTTGGGAAGCTGTCGCAGTACTTGAAGCAGAGCCGGCAGCCGTGGCAGATCTCGAACGTCCGCCGGATCTCCTTGTCTAGCGCGTCGCTGTCCCAGTACTTCTTCTCCGTTGGATCGTAGGAGAGCCCATCCGTCGGCTGATAGGCGATGTTTTTATGCTGTTCCATTATATTGAGCGCTGCGCCCTATCGGGCTTGCATTCGCTCCGCTCATCTATATTGATGGCTGCGCCCTATCGGGCTTGCATTCGCTCCGCTCATCACGAAATCGACTTCAAAAGATTGCTGAACCTTCCGGCATGGGACTTCTCAGCCTTGGCCAGCGTTTCAAACCAGTCGGCAATTTCCGAAAAGCCTTCTTCCCGGGCCGCCTTGGCCATGCCGGGATACATGTCGGTGTACTCGTGGGTTTCGCCGTGTACCGCCGACTTCAGGTTCAACGCAGTGTCGCCGAAAGGCTGGTCCGTGGCGGGATCCCCAACCTTCTTCAGATAGTCGAGATGACCATGGGCGTGCCCTGTCTCGCCTTCGGCGGTGTCGCGAAAGTTACCGGCAATCTCGGGATAACCTTCCACGTCGGCAACCTTTGCAAAATAGAGGTAACGCCGGTTGGCCATCGACTCGCCGGCAAATGCGTCCTTCAGATTCTTATGCGTTTTGCTACCTTTCAGATCAGCCATGTTGTTTTCCTTTCTTGTAACCAAAAAGAAGACAGAGAATTAGCCGCGGATTACGCCAATTACGCGAATGGGGCGCCAAAACAAATTCTTGATGCGCCCCATTCGCGTAATTGGCGTAATCCGCGGCTAATTCTCTGTCTTCTTGGTTGTTTGCCATACGTAACCGTAAATTGTGAAACGTCGCTAGACAAGGTTGGACTTCCAGGCCCTGATCTGTCTAAGACATTGTTTCTATCATCTGAATAGGTTATTCCTATCAGCATGAGCGCTTATAATTTCACTCTCCGGCAGCTCCAATACGTGATCGCGGTTGCAGAAACCATGAGCTTCCGGCGGGCTGCGGAGCGATGCAACGTGTCTCAACCATCATTGAGCGCCCAGGTAGCAGAGGTGGAAGCTGGTCTTGGCGTTGCGCTCTTCGAGCGGGACCGGCGAGGTGTCATTGTGACTGCGGCCGGCAAGGGACTTCTGGAGAGAGCACGGCGCGTCATTGTGGAGGCCAATGACTTTGTCGAGGCGGCGAGCCGCTTCGCGGATCCGCTCGCAGGCACCCTCCGGATCGGAGCGATTCCCACCATTGCGCCTTACCTTCTCCCGCGGGTCGTGCCGGCGTTGCGAAAGGCCTACCCGCGCCTGACTTTCGTCTGGACGGAAGACAAGACAGACGTTCTGGTACGCGCGATCAGCCATGGAGAACTCGATGCGGCACTGCTGGCCCTGGAAGCGAACCTGGGAGACCTCGAGTACTACGTCATTTCCAAGGATCCGTTTGTCCTCGCAACACCCGTCGGCCACAAGCTGAGCAAATCTTCGTCACCGGTGCCGCGGACGGTTTTGCGTGGCGAGCGTGTTCTGCTGCTCAATGACGGACACTGCTTTCGCGACCAGGTGATTGAATACTGCGCCAGCACCAAGATTGAAGAACTGGGTTTCCGTGCGACAAGCCTGCCCACACTGGCGCAGATGGTTGCCAGCGGCACAGGCATCACGCTGTTGCCAAGCATCGCCGTCTCAACGGAAACGTACCGCTCCGAAATGGGGGTTCGGCCTTTTAAGCACCCCGCTCCGTTCCGAACGATTGTGCTCGGGTGGCGGCGGCGCTCGGCGCAGGTCGCAACTCTGCGAGATATAGGGCACACGCTGCGCGTAATCGTAGAGAATGACAAAAACGAAAGGAGTGTTTCGAAGAAACGCAGGAAAGGATGAGCGGAGCGAATGCAAGCCCGATAGGGCGCAGCCATCAATAGTTGAACAATTTCGCCCGCGAATTACGCAGCTGCATACAAATGTCTTCTTCCAGACTCAGCCACCCTTCGGCTCTCTTCGTAGGGGCCGTAAGAGTTCAGCCTATATAAATCAGATTGACAACGTATGTGGCACGGTTCTATCGTCCCGGCGCAACCTGAAATGTGCAGCCCGCAAAAAGCTGATTTGGCTTAATACAGTACGTCAACAGCTAAACCCTTCCTTGAACCAGGGTTCACCACCAACTTGTAAGACGTGTCTATTTCGAGCAACCACAATCTCGTTCCGGGATAAGTGTGTCTGGACGAGAGGGAGATGCCTACATGACAAAGACTGTGAAAATTCTTGGTTTGATCCTGTTCGCGACGCTGATGGTCCTGGCAATGTCCGTCCCGCGCTCTATTGAAGGTCAGTCTACTGCTAGCGCACAGCCGGCGGAAGCTCCGACGACGGCCCTTGACGCCAGAAAGGACGACCTCTTCAATGGTTTCGGTGCAAAGGGCTCGCCCATTGATGAATGCGTCTCAGCCCCGGTTGCAAACCGCTCTTTCGAAGACAACAAGTTCATTTTTAACGAGCTCGAGAGTCTGGAAGACGGATTGGGGCCGGTTTACAACGACGCAGGATGCGGCTCGTGTCATCAGGCTCCGATCATTGGCGGAATCAGTCAGAGCAAAGAACTGAGGGCCGGTTTTGCGACCTTCAATGGGTTTGTGAACCCCCCGGGCGGTTCACTGATCCACCTTCGGGCGATTGCAGCAACAATCCAGGAACGTCTGGACGACATTGCTCCAAACTACAAATCGACACTGCGCACGACGCTCAACACCATTGGCGATGGTTACGTAGAAGCAATTGCAGGCGGTACAATCGGTAACATTCGGAACAACCAGCCTTTCGGATTCAAAGGCACCATCATTAATGTTCCCGTGGCCGAAGCGGGAGGCAAGCTTCGTGTGGCGCGATTCGGCTGGAAGAACCAGCACGCCAGTCTCGTGTCTTTCTCCGGTGATGCCTATCTCAACGAGATGGGTATAACGAATCGTTTCGACGGGAATAACGGCCAGATGGAAAACACATCCATGGGCGCCTCTGTTGAAGAGTACGACGCGGTACCGGATCCGGAAGATGACGGTGACGACGTGCAAGCTTTCGCGAACTTCATGAGGGCGACCCGTGCCCCCGGCCGCGGCCCAATCACACCCGCCGTGCTTCGCGGCGAAGACTTGTTCCACAAAGCCGCTTGTTCCATCTGTCACACACCGTCGATTACGACAGCTCCCGCCGGCACCGTCATCAACGCCGGCGAATTTACAGTTCCGGCCGCCTTGGGCAACAAAGTGATCCATCCATTCAGTGACTTCATGCTGCACGATATCGGCAGCGGCGATGGCATCGTCCAGAACGGTGGCGAAGCAACCAGGAACATGGTACGAACGCCGCCGCTGTGGGGTGTTCGCACGCGTGTGGAAATGATGCACGACGGCCTGGAGCTCAATTTCGCCGATGCCATTCAACGTCACGCCGGATTCGGCGGTACGTTCTCTCGGAACTTCTTCAATAATCTCAGTAACTTTCAGAAGGCGGACCTTATCGCTTTCCTGAAGTCGCTGTAATTTGAACACGGAAATAGGGAAACGAGGAGTCTGACCCCTCGTTTCCTTGTTTTCCTTCACCGATTGGAGGAGTTCGTGAAAATCGAACGATGTGGACTTCTGTTTCTAGCTGTCGTCTGGCTCTTTCTGTCTGGTTGCGCAAAACCGCAGGAAGCGCTCATAGAGGAGGCGCCTCCTCCGCAAGCGGGACCATTCCCTTCCCGAACGGACTTGCCAGCGCGAAAGCTTCCGCCGCCGCAGCCGGCAGAGGTGCGTTCCAAAGTCGCTGGTATATTCAAGGGAGCCGTGCTGATCGATGAAGGACGCGCTCCCTACTTCATCGCCGGCGATTTCAATGGAGATCTTTCGCAGGACCTGATCGTAGCGGTGAAGCCTGCGGCCGGCCGATTGCCGGAGATCAACGATGAATTGGCCAACTGGATCCTTGTGGACCCACAGGCGGCCAATTACACCCAGGTTGCGACGAGGCAACGAGTTCGTGTCGAGGAACGGGATGCGCTGCTGACAGTCATACACGGGTTTGGCTCCGAGGGTTGGCGTAACCGGGAAGCGACTCAAACCTACGTGGTCAGGAACTCTGCCGATGGCCCGATGATTTCCCAGCCGCACAGTCAGGCCGTCACACCTGCCAATAAGGAGAAACTCCCTCGCATCTGGGGTGACGTGATCGCTCAGACCGTCTCGGGACGGCCCGGATTCCTCTATTTCAATGGTGCCAGGTACGCGTGGTTCGACTCGGCAAATCCGCCGCTACTTGTCCATCCGCGAAGGGTGCACCAGTCAAGGGAGGATCGATGAGTCTCATAAAGTCGAGTACGATGTGCGCGTTACTCTGGATCACCATGGTGATGACTGCACGTTCGGTTCTGTCCCAGGCAACTTCCGAAGCGCCGAAACCGCCGGAATTCGAGCGCATCACGGCTGAGGAGCTCAAGGCAAAAATCGCTCGAAACGAGCCCGTCACAATACTGGATGTCCGAAGTGGAGACGTTTACAGCCGCAGTGACAGCAAAATCAGGGGAGCAATGTTTGTACGGTACAGACGGCTCGAGTCCAGGCTCGCTGTGCCGCCACTGAAAGACTTACCGCGAAGTGCGGAAGTTGTTACGTATTGTTCCTGTCCGGATGAAGCCACCAGCGGGCGGGCGGCGCAAGTCCTGCTCGCGGCAGGCTTCAAACGCGTGCGCGCCCTCAAGGGCGGCTGGCTTGCATGGTTGGACGCCGGCGGTCAAGTAGAATTTAAGCCCAGGGGTCAGGATTAGGCGTTTTTGTAGTCTCCGCTTGACAGAAGTCTCAACCGTGCACAATATGCGCTCGGCACTGGAACGTTTTACAGATCGCCTTTGTCGACAGGATGTCCTTTCCGACACGATTCCGGTGCTCAACGATTTGCTGCGGATGCAGTCGTTTCACGTCTGGCTCAAGTAGGACGTCCTGAGCTTTACAAATCGGGCGTTTGGGACAGCAACATGAGTGAGCATCAGATCGACCCGCCCTCCAATTCACAGCTTCCCGACCTTGTTGGCTTCGCACCGGAACCGGTAACAACGCGTTACGATGCGCCGGCCGTAAGAATCCAAAAAACGATCTTCGAAAAAGCCGTAGAGCTCGACGCGAGCGACATCCACATCGAGCCCCGCAGTGCCGCGACCTGCGTGCGATACCGGGTTAATGGCCTGATGAAAGAGGGTCTGGAAATCCCTCGCTGGATGCATGAAAACCTGGTCGCGCGAATCAAGATCCTGGCGAAACTGAACATCAGCGAGCGCCGCGTGCCGCAGGACGGCCATATTTCGTCAGACAGACCCGACGGGCCGGACATCCGTGTGTCCGTCCTGCCGAGCCGATGCGGCGAAAAGGTCGTACTGCGCCTGCTTCGCCACAATCGAGCGATTCGTTCGATCCCGGAACTCGGTCTGCCGGCAAATGCCGAAGACGCGCTGCGCGCGCTGATCCATCGCCCACAGGGCATCGTTCTGGTTGTCGGTCCGACAGGCAGCGGAAAGACCAGCACACTGTACGCGATGGTCCACGAAATCAGCCGGGAACCGCTGAATATCGTCACAATCGAGGATCCCGTCGAATACGAATTCGAACGCATCACCCAGGTGCAGGTTCACGAAAAAGCCGGCCTGACGTTTGCCAAAGCATTGCGCGCGATCCTGCGCCAGGATCCGGACGTCATTCTGGTGGGAGAAATTCGCGACGGCGAAACTGCAAAAATCGCATTCCAGGCATCGATGACAGGCCATCTGGTCCTTACAACACTCCACACAACGGATTCCGTCTCGGCCGTCTCACGCCTCGTGGAGCTGGGTGTTCCCCGGGATCTCATCGCGTCGGGCATGGCGGCAGTCATCGCTCAACGGCTGATTCGAGTGAATTGCCCGGCTTGCAGCGAACCCGATTTTCCGAGGCCGATCTACTTAAAACGGCTGGGAATTGCGGAAGACCAGCCCGGTCGGTTGGTACGCAGCGCCGGTTGTCCCGGTTGCGATTTTACCGGCATTCGCGGACGAAGGGGCGTGTATGAAGTGCTGGAGGTCAACAAAGACATCCGTTCGGCGCTGCTTGATGGTTCCGAATCGGAAATTCGGCACGCGCTGAAGACCAATGGCGTGCGCACTCTCACCGAACAAGCCATGGAACATGTCCTGGCGGGAACGATCTCGGTTGGCGAAGCATACCGGACGTGCTACTTCGGCGGTGCAAGCGATGACTGAGGACTATTACCGGAAGCTCGGTGTCCGGGTGGACGCGACAGCCGATCAAATCCATCAGGCGTACCGCGCGCTTGCCATGCGCTACCATCCGGATCGCAACCGGTTGCCTGAAGCTCCTCGATTGATGGCAGGTATCAATGAAGCGTACGAGATCCTGGGCAAACCCGCGAAGCGCGCTGCTTACGATCGGACTCATAGCCAGCGCGATGAATCGGTCGACGAAGCTGTCCTGGGCGGCGCCAGAAACATTTTGCTCAACCAGGCGTGGACTGTCGTGGCGGACCATCCTGGTGAAATCGTTTTGAAGAACGGTTCCCGCTGGACAAATATCGGACTGGTTCCAATCGTCGATACATCTACCGTAAACCGCTTTCACAGCCGTGCCCGCGGATTCTGCGCCGTGCTCGGCTTGCGCGTGACTCCGCCTCTCCGGCTTCCATCCGACGCTGTTGCGGTCATCGACCTCATGCACTCGCGGCTGTATGCCGGAGACTTTCCGGATGCCACGTACCGTGGCCTGTTCAAGCCGTTCCTGTAGTGTGAAGCGGGTCAGCGCAGGCCCTGTGCTGAAGTGCTTGGATTTACGATGACGTCCACGTCGTATGGCGACGTCAACTGTCCGTCACTGGCAATTGCGCGAAGCCGGTAGGTGCCAGGCGCGCTGAAGCTCACCTTCGTCTCCAGCGTTGCGGGTTTTCCGTAAACGCGCTGGCTCATGATGTCCGGATCAAAACGAACTTTGCCCGAGCCTCGGTAGACGATCCATCGGATCCGCACACCTTGTTGACCGCGCGCATTAGCGAGTGGCTTCGGCCGTCCATCGTCATTGGCCGTCACGGTCAACGTCAGTGGGTCTCCCAGTTTGATGGTTTGAGCAGGGCTGCCCGTTACCGAAGGCGGAAGATTCTCATGGTCGACGTCACCGATGCCCGTCGTCATCAATAGAGAATCACGCGGAGAATTCTTGGAAATGACTTCCTTATCCGCTTCCCACTCAGGCTGAAGCCACCCCTTCGCCTGGCTGGTTTTCCCGTACGATGTCAATGTCCAGACAACACGCTTTTCTTTGGGCCAGTCTTTCGGGACGACCACTTTGAACACCCACCATCTCGGTGCGGGGTAGAAATGGGTTGGCTGGCCTTGATCGATATTGCCCAGGTCGAAGTTGTTGTCGGGACCGATTGGAATGTCGACCTCTTCTGCCGAATTTCTGTTGAAGTACCCGAAATAGAGCGAATACGATCCATCAGGATTCGTTCCCCAGCCGTTGAACGTAGGGCTGACGTCCTGTCCCCTCGCGTATCTGATCTGCGCGATTACACTGACGGCGCCGGCGGCAAGGACGAGAGTAATGGAACACGCCACAGCCCAACGGCGGTGTCTCATTTCAGATATTCCTTTCGCTAGCGTGAACTGCTCAGTGGCTGTTGCCTCGCTTTTCGTGTTTCCGCCTCTTTTTTGTAATCCTGGTCGGACATGTAGTACCAGCTGATCCACGCCGATCCCATTTCATCGATCGTCCGTTGTCCCCAGGTGATCTGCGCATCCGGATCCGGGTTGAACTTGTTTGCGGCCGTGTTGTCGTGCCAGGAAATAGAATGCAGAACAGTCCCCGCGGGCAGCAGCGGCGCTGCATCGTCGTGGTAGACATAGTTGATGTGCCAGTTGAAATAGAACCTGGCGCAGGACAGCATCTCGGTCTTTCCCGTTGGGTAAATGGCCTCCAGGCACTCCGCCTTTCCGCGGTTATGCATGTGGGGCTGGAACGACAACAGCCGGGCAGCTTTCGCTAGTGTGAGATAACCATCGGACCGGATGTTGTCCGTGTTGGGCCGAAGGTCAATCTCCGCCACGCTGACGGTTGTCGAAGAAATGACGTGATTCGGAACATAACCTTTGGGGTAGAACTTGAGGGCGAGAGCAACGTTGAGCGGGGTCTCTTTGCCGACGGCATGGAGGTGCATCTGGAAGTTCACCTTGGTCCCGGCTTTGATCAACCGGCCAGACCCCTCCGGAAAGACGTCGCCTCTCTTGCCGATCGCATACTCATTGAGGAAGACTCCCTGCTCTCCTACCTCGAGCGCCCCATCGGTTCCATCGAGTTGACCGCTGTTGCGGGTCTCGTCCGCGGGCTCCACGATCGACGTTCTTATATGGTGGATCACGGGGAATCCCTTGATCGGGATGATCTGCACACCCCGGATATATCGATCCTCCGTTAGACCGGGATCTACAAGAATGTCCGGCCACTGATCCGGTGCATTCGCCTTGACTACGAAGTCCTTCGGCAAATTGATGACGAGATCCGGCTGTCCGATCTGCCATGTTTCCTTGTCTTCGAATTTGCGCGGAGGCGGCATGTCTGCAGGATTTCCCTGTGGCGCTCCGCTGTCCACCCACTTGACGATGACCGCGATTTCCTCATCCGATAAAGAGATGTCGTTACTGAACCGCTGGACGCCAACGTTTTTATCGATGTGCCACGGCGGCATCTCCCGCGCGAGAACCTTTTGCCTGATCGACTTCGCCCAGGGTCTGGCTTCTTCATACGTCACAAGGGACATTGGCGCAAACGTCCCCGGATGATGACATGTCTGACAGCGCTCTTGCAGGATCGGTACGACATCCTTGCTGAAAGTAACCTGCGGCTGCGCCGTCTGCGCGCTGGACGACGCGGATTGGCCGGCCATGGCCAGGGTCACCATTAATGTGAGAGCGACGAGAACGGATACGATCCTCATATGCGCTACCTCCTGAGACAAGAGCCCTTTAAGTTCTACCGAATGAGTCTTTGTCGTTATATACGCAATCTTCCCCTGTATGTGCAAATTCTTTCGATTTTCAATTTCTGGCGGAGTAGAGCTGGAGGTCAGGGTTCAACAATTTGCTATGCATTGTTTGTGTCTGACATAATGTCAGACATGAAGACTGTAACCCTTCGTTCCTTGCGCCGTGATGCGGCGTTGCTGGATGTTGCAGCTGAGGGTGAAGAGATTGTGGTAACCCGCTTCGGTAAACCCTACGTACGCATCATTCCGGCAAAGCAGCCACGCTCCTTTCTTGGGTCTGGCACGCATCTTCGCCAGAAGGCGCCTGTGTCTTCAGATCCAATACCAGTGTCTGAATGGAAAGGTATGCGGTGAAGTATCTGCTCGACACCGCTCCGTGGATTAACGGTGTAACATTGCCTCAGGTCCTGCCGCCGCGCATCCGCCGTCTTTTGGATAACGACGAAATGAAGGGGTTATGCAGTGTCAGCCTGTTGGAGACGGCGATTCTGCATCGACTGGGCCGGCTGAAATTCGAAGGGACACTGGAGCATTTCTTCGCCGCAGGGCTGTCGGAAGACTTGCAAGTGCTCGAACTCACGCCGCCAATTGCTGCCAGAACTAACGGGCTTCCGGAAGACTTCGAGGGCGACCCCTTCGACAGAACTATTGCCGCTACGGCTGCGGTCCTGAACTTGACTCTGATTACGACAGATTCCGGCATTCGGGATGCGCGCGTGTGCGCTGTGGAGTACTATGCCTTCAAGCCATCACGGCCCGCGAGAAGGCGATGATGACAGTGAGACAAATTTGGGGGTAATGATCCCGTCATGAAAGCGAATCACAATTCCGTTTTTTCAGACGAACTGAACCGGCGACGTTTCATGGCTGGCGCACTGGGCTTTACCATGACTGCGGCAATGAGCGGGCCTCTGGCCGCGGTTGCGCAGAGCACGGGAGCAGCCCGCGGCGGGCCTCGCAGAGTGGACTTCCACCATCACTTCATACCGCCGCGGCATCTGGAAGCGATCCTGGCGCAAAGGGAAAGCGGCCGCACGCCGCCATGGTCGCCCGAAATGTCGCTCGCGGAAATGGACAAGAATGGGATTGCAACTTCCATCACGTCGCTCGTACAGCCGGGCGTATGGCTGGGCGGCGTCGAGAATTCCCGCAAGCTCGCGCGCGATTGCAATGAGTACGGAGCAAAGATGGTGAAGGATCATCCCGGCCGCTTCGGTTTCTTTGCCGCCATTCCGCTTCCCGATACACCAGGCAGTCTGCGCGAAATCGAGTACGCATTGGATACATTGAAGGCGGACGGTATCGGATTGATGACGAGTTTTGACGATAAGTACCTTGGCGATCCGGCTTTCGCACCCGTATATGAGGAACTGAATCGAAGGCGGGCCGTTGTTTACGTGCATCCCACGCAACCTCGATGTTGCACCGGACTTGTTCCCGGCGTTACCGTGTCCACCATCGAATACGCCACGGACTCTACGCGGACGATCGCCAGCCTCTTGTATAGCGGAACCGCCGCGAAGTTTCCCAACATCCGCTTCATCTTCTCTCATGGCGGCGGCACCGTGCCATTCCTGCTCGGCAGGTTCGAGCGCCTTGCCGCAGAGAGAAAAGATCCATGGCTGAAGGACGGCGCGGCCCCGCAGTTGAAGAAGTTCTACTACGAAATTGCGCAGGCCAACCATCCGGGAGCGCTTGATGGCGTTATGGAACTGGTTCCGTTATCGAATGTGCTCTTCGGAACCGATTACCCGCTTCGTCCGGCATCCGAAGCCGTCGAGGGGCTGACTGGATACAAGCCCTTCACCGATGCCCAGCGCCGCGCGATCAATCGCGAAAATGCGGAGCGTCTCATTCCCAGGCTCAAGACGTAGAGCCATGGATCCACGACGGATGAAGAGTAGCCGCCAATGACGCGAATTACGCCAAATGGGCGCATCAAAGGATTTTTGACGCGCCCATTTGGCGTAATTCGCGTCATTGGCGGCTACTCTTAACTTCGATCTCGATGGGTCGGAACAACGCGGGCTAAAGCCCGCGACTACATTTGGGATCAACGTCTGATCTGAATGTAGTCGCGGGCTTTAGCCCGCGTTCAACTTTTCAGCCACCAGGCGCGTCTTGATGTTCATGACACAGAGGCTGATTTTGGCTTTGTTTTTGATGAACCTTGGATGCGCTGTTAAGAGGCAGGTGGCCGCTGCTCCACCTCCACCTCCCTACTACCAGGGGATCCTGGGAAGCGATACAAGCCGCCTTCAGGAGTCCTTGTTCAAGGGTGACCAGGAAGTTCTTTCGAATGAGGACATCCAACGAATCCTCACTGCGCGCATTACGCTGGATGATCGTCACAGACTTGCGGTGCTGGGGCTCGCCCCACGCTACACCTGGTCCCAGGCACTTGCAGATCTCGAAATACAAAACTCCGAGCGGTTTCTGCAAGACCTCAGGTCATCACCCCAACTTACTGAAGTTCGTATGATGCCCACATTACTGATTCCAGAGAAGCGAACGGTTCCTTATCTGCGTGAAGCAGCGGCTCGATTTCAGGCAGACCTGCTTCTGGACGAATCCTGCATCTCAAAATTTAAGGGGTGCGTGAACCCGGGCTTTGCTTCTGCCGTTCCCATTCCTTCTGGAAAGTGGCTTCCCGTTCGGCAACGTAGGTCTTGTAGCCGGCAGGATCGATAAACGGATTCGGTCCGCCGCTCTTCATCTT
This sequence comes from Acidobacteriota bacterium, assembly GCA_003223895.1. Lineage (GTDB taxonomy): Bacteria > Acidobacteriota > Terriglobia > 20CM-2-55-15 > 20CM-2-55-15 > 20CM-2-55-15. Next base: position 4,641 of record QHXD01000021.1, on the reverse strand, counting down.
CGGATACTTATCCTTCAAGCCGAAATAAGCCCCATGCGCGCCCAGAAACAGGTCAGCCGGTAAGCTCTTGAGAACCGTAAAAGTCTTCACATAGTCCTGTGCGATCTGCGGATAATTCTTGTTGCCTACCAGAACGTAACCCGCGTTGACATTGGGGCTGCCGATGATCACGGCTTCCAGCTTCCGTCCGCCTTCCTGCACCTGCATCGTCCACGTGGTGCAGCCTTTCGTGTGACCGGGTGTCAATCGGGCAGTCAACTTCGAACCTCCGAGTTCGACCGTGTCTCCATCATGCAACACACGATCCACGTGAGCGCCCGGACGTCCGGGTGCTGTGCTTTCCTCCTCGGGAACGTCGGCGTCCATGATCATCAATCGTGCGCCCGTGTCCTTCTTGATCAGGCCGGTCGCCGCGTCGTGATCGCCGTGTGCGTGGCTGATGAGCAGGATTTTCGTGTCAGTGTACTTGAAATCAAGCTGCTCGATACTCTTCCGGATTAGCGGGACATCTTCGGGGAAGTCCGAGTTGATCAGAATGTTTCCCTGCGGAGTGTTGATCAGGTAAACGGCGAGATCGGCTGTGCCTACGTAATACAGATTCCCAGCGATCTTGAATGCCGGGAATTGACGGTGCCAGTCTGGATTGGTTTGCGCCAGAACCGGCGTGGTGAATACGAGGAGCGAAATCAGAATGCGCTGAATGATCTTCACTGGACCTCCTAATCGAAGTAGAACTACGAGCTGAACCTTCGCCAACTGAGCAATGACTTCGATTTTGCGCGACTCTACCAGATCCGGAACTTGAATGACAAGCGAAGGTGGCTGCGTTATGATCTGCAATCAACGCGATGGGTCAAATAATGGAGGCTCGAGTATGAAACGAAATATTGTTCTAGGCGTGCTGCTCGGCGTCGCCTCGCTGTCGCTGGTCGTTGCAGCGCAGCAGCAGGCGGGTCGCGGCGGGCAGCCGGCACCCAAGGTTGTCGAGGTCGAGAAACTGAAGGACAACCTGTTCGTGCTCAAAGGTGGCGGCGGGAATACAGCCGTGTTCATCACGGCCTCAGGAGTCGTCGTCGTCGATGCGAAGAATCCGGGCTGGGGTCAGCCGATCCTTGACAAGATCAAGGAACTGACCAACAAACCCGTGACAACGCTGATCAACACGCATACACACGGCGACCATGTCAGCGGCAACGTCGAGTTCCCCGCCACAGTCGACATCATCGTGCAGGAGAACACGAAGACCAACATGGTGAAGATGATCCCTAACAGTACTGCCGCGGATCAGACTATCCCGCCGCAGACCATCTTCCAGGCCAACAACGGCCGCGGGTTGCCGAAGCGCACGTTCAAGGACAAAATGACCCTCTTCAAGGGTCCTGACGAGATTGATTTGTTCTACTTCGGCCGCGGTCACACGAACGGCGATGCATGGGTCCTTTTCCCGGCGCTCCGAATCGTCCATGCAGGCGATATCTTCTCCGGCAAGAACCTCCCGCTCCTTGATGCCAATAACGGAGGCAGCGCGGCTCTGATTGGAGAGAGTCTCCAGAAGGGATATGACGCGCTGAAGAACGTGGACACCATCATCACCGGGCACAGCACGCAGATGACGATGGCCGATCTCAAGGAGTACATCGCCTTCAATCGCGAATTCTTCAACGACGTGGTGGCGGCGAAAAAAGCGGGCAAGAGCGTGGACGACATCGCAGCGAGTTGGAAGCAGCCAGCAAAATATTCCGGCTACGCCCCTGCAGACGCGAATCGCCTGAAGAACAATGTGAAATTGGCCTATACCGAATCGGGTGGCAAGAGCAACTAACGCAAACGGGGTTAAAAACACAAAGACACAAAGAAGGGGCGCTTCAAATGAACTTTGATGGCGCCCCTTCTTTGTGCCTTTGTGTCTTTGTGTTTCTAACCCGTTTGCGTCTGTCCCCGAATTTCATTTTGCCGGCATGGCGAAGATGAATCGTTGGCCGTCGCTGCTGACGTTCTTCCATTGCGCAGGGTTACCGGGCATAGGACCAGGCAGCTTGAACAGAAGCTTTGGAGTCCCTGCCTGGAACGCCGGAGCCGTAGTAGTGTCTACGGCCATGACCTCCCAGTCGCGGGTCAGGAAATACATTTCCTTCCCATCCTGACGCCAGGAAACCATGCCGAGAGCTCCGTTTTTCGACACTTGCACGGCCGGACCCGCCGGAGCCTCGGGTTTATTCGCATCAAACGGGCGGACGTAGATCTCCATCTTGTCGACGTTGGCTTCGTTCGACAGAAAAGCGAGGAAACGCCCGTCGGGCGAAAACCGGCCCTGCACAACATCGTAATCCTCTCGCAACCACTCAATGGCTTTGCGATCCAGGGCTTGCTGATCCGGGCGCAACTGCACGAGCAACAATACTCCAGTGTAGAAGGTCAGGAACTTTCCATCCGGAGACCAGTCGGTGAGGACCATGCCGGCGCCCGGTGTGTAGCGGAACAAAACCTCTTCGTTGCCGGTTCCATCCCAGGCTTTCCGATAAATGCCGGCGTAGCTCTCGCGGGTCGAAACGTAAGCCACCTGCTTGCCGTCCGGAGACCAGACAGGCGCATTTTCCGGTGGAGTATCGTTAGTGACCGCGTTACCTTTGCCGGTCGCAAGATCGAACGTCCAGATATCCTGGTTTGCGGTCCGGGGATCGTTTCTCATTACGACAACGCGCGTTCCATCGGGAGAAAGTCCGGGCTGGAGGTAAGAACCGGGTTGCCCGACCGTGCTTACGACTTTCCCCTGCCGGTCGAGTACGGTTATCTGCCGGAGTTGAGGCGGGGGTACGGCGATCACGATTCGGTCACCGTCGCGGCTGATGCTAGCCGTTCCAGGTGCGACGCCGGTCAGGGTCGCTTCGGGGGGACGGAAGAGCACCTTCGGCTTTCCGAATTGGAATGCCGGAGCGGTGCCGACCTCCACGGCCATTATCGATCGATCGGCGGCCAGATAATAAAACTCCTTGCCGTCCCGCCGCCAAAACGCCATCCCGTTGCCGCCTTGATCGGAAATCTGCCACGGCCCAGCAGCCGGTGCAGCACCCGGAGCCGCCGCCGGATCGAATGGGCGCACAAAGATTTCATTTTTTCCGGACTGGTTCGATGTGTAGGACATGAAGCGGCCGTCCGGGGAAAGGCGCGGGCCCTGGACCTGAGAGGGGCTGCGGAAGGCTTCAATCGGTTTCCGCTCTCCGGTGGCATTGACCGGCAGCGCGTATAAGCCGCCTCCTGAAAGGTCCGTTGAGAAGTAAGTCAGGAAGCGTCCGTCCTGTGACCAGTCCGTGAGCGTCAGCGGGGCGGAGGCGCGATAGAGAAGCTCCTCGGGCCCGTCGCCGTCCGAAGGTTTTCGATACAAACCGAAGTAGCCTCCGCGCAACGCAACATAAGCCAGCTGGCTTCCATCCGGAGACCAGGCTGGCGCTGATGCCCCTTCCCTCGTTTGGCTCACGGTGATTTGGGTGCCCTTGCCGGTGCCCACGTCGAATACCCAGAGGTCATTGGTTTCCTTGTCTAAATCTGTCCTGATCACGGCCAGTCGCTTGCCATCCGGGGAGAGGACTGGCTGGTTGTACAGGTCTCGCGGTCCTATTTGGTTCAGTTCCTTGCCCTGGCGATCGAACAGGGTCAGCTGGCGAGAATTGGCCTGAAGTATCTGCGCTATGACTTTGGCCCTTTCGACAGGATCCCTTGGAAGCTGAGCCTCTCCGGGAACGGCAGCCAGCAATGCGGCACACACCACAACCGCCGCGGTCGTGATTGCAATCCGGTACGAATTGTTCACCTGGAAATCTCCTTTAAGATGTGAAATCTGCGGCTACGGTTTCTCAACAATTCTGTGGACACGCCGACACGACTTTCCCGTCCGGCAGCGTCATTACCCGCAGAAGTCCGCTGCGAGAGCCGTCTCTGGCGCGGCTTGCCTCCGCAGTAACGGTCTTGCCGAGGGCGCTCTCTACGTCGCTCTTGTTGATGTCGCGAGCCCGGAAAAAGGACGGCGGCGGTCCTTCGAACGACCAGGTTTGCACTTGATTTCCGCTTTTGGCATCAACGATTAGTTCGATATGGGGATTTCTCCAGTCAACCTTGGTAAGCGTGCCGCTCAGGGTAACACGATCGTTGAAGTCGAAAATCGCGGACATGTTGTGGTGCGCCCATGCGGAAACAGCCACCAGCAGCATCGCAGCAAGCGCGATGAAAAGCACGGATCTGTGGTTCATGTACTCCTCCCTTTCACCTCTAATACGGCTGTCGGCTCAAAATGTTTCTTCAAAAAATCGTCAAAGATCCTTTGGTTTCAGTACCCGATCAAGAAGTTGTAGACACGCTTGAGCGGAAAGGAGTTGGCTCGACAAGCTACTCCGGTCGAAGCGCCGCTGTCGGATGTCAGCGGATCGACCGGAGTGACACCAAAAAGCTGGCTTCTCAGGATCCGAGGGGCGAAAGCGGCGGCCATGTCGTGCGTCCTCTCTTAATGTAGAAACTCCGAAAGTGTGTAAAAGGTTACGAAAGCGTCTGTATTCAGCTGCGGAGCGGCGACAGAGTGTAGCCCCGGGCGCCAGCCCGGGGTAGGTGTCGTTTTGGAACGCAGCCCCGCAAGAAAACCCCGGGCTGGGG
>QHXD01000406.1 GCA_003223895.1 Acidobacteriota bacterium | reverse complement strand
GACGGATGAGGATTTGAAGGGAATTTTCGCTTACCTGCAATCGTTGCCACCGATCAATAACCCTATCCCCGACCCGCTTCCGCCGGATAAGATTCCACGATGAATTGTTTCAAAGGACTGGTAATACTGTGCGCTGTCACTCTTCTCTCTTTCGGGTGCGGCGCGGAACCAGCCAAAGAACCACCTCTCAGCACTGACCAGGCGCCGGCGGCTTCCAAGGCGCCGAGCGGGCCAACCGGACGAATTCACGGTATTGTGAGGCTCGAGGGCAACAAACCACGAGCCGCCGTTGAGTCGATCACGCAGGATCAAAACACCTGCGGCAGCAGCCACTCTGTGCCGCGGCTTGCATTGAGCAAGAGTAACGGCGTGCAGCATGCCTTCGTTTACCTCGAGGGAGTTCCGAACGTTCAGGATTTGAGGGCCCGCCAGCCGGTTTTGGTCGATCAGAAGGATTGCCAGTACGCCCCGCAGGCGCTGACAGTGCCTGTCGGCACAAAGCTCGAGATCACCAACAGCGATCCCATCCTGCACAATGTTCACGGCCAGGAGATGACGGAGGAAGGACTGCACACCATTTTCAACGTTGCGCAGCCTGTTCGTGGGCAGCACACCATTATAGAACCGGGTCTGTCGAAGCCCGGCATTGTGGCGCTTACATGCGAGGCCGGGCACCCATGGATGACCGCATACGTCTTCGTTGCGAATCACCCCTACGTTGCCGTGACCAACGATGAAGGTGAATTCGTCATTCCAGACGTTCCCGTCGGAACTTACAAAATCAAGATGTGGCACCAGGGTGTCACGATGAAGCGAAATATCAAGACCCTTCAGAGATACGAGTACGAAGACCCATACGAGATCACGCAGGAAGTCGTCGTCCAGGACGGCGCGGATGCGGTCGTCAACTTCGATCTGACCTTGCGGCAGGGGAGTTAGAAACGCGGACTAAAGTCCGCGACTACATTGGGATCACGTGGGGCGTGAATGTAGTCGCGGGCTTTAGCCCGCGTTCCTGTCCCCGCCCTTGATCGGCATCGGGTTTTCGACTATTCTCGCTGTCTCCAATTGAGGTAAGAGCCATGAGTCATTGCGTCCAGGACCCTACGGTAACGGCAGAGCCCCAAATTCAAGAACTTATAACCAGGGCACGCGTTGCCCAGGCCGCCTTCGAGCTGTTTTCTCAGGAACAGGTGGATGCCATCGTGAAAGGCATTGGCAAGTACGTCTACGACAATGCCGAATTGCTGGCGAGGATGGCGGTCGATGAAACCGGCATTGGCGTGTATGAGGACAAGATCCTCAAAAATAAGGGGAAAGCACGCATCATCTGGAACAATCTGAAGGACAAAAAATCCCGTGGCATCATCGGCGAAGACCCGGAAGCCAACCTGATTTTCGTGGCGAAACCCATGGGAGTGGTTGCTGCTGTAACCCCCGTGACCAATCCTGTCGTCACCCCGATGTGCAATGCCATGTTCGCCATAAAGACCGGCAATGCAGTGATCTTTGCTCCACATCCCAAGGCGGAAAAACTCACGGAGCTCCTGGCCCGGGAGTTTCAGAACGTCGCGACGGCAAACGGCGGGCCCGACAACCTGATCCAGGCGGTCAAAAACGGCACGATCGAAACCACCCAGGAATTAATGAAGGTGGTCGATGTGATCGTCGCCACCGGCGGCGCCGCCATGGTGAAGTCCGCTTACTCCTCCGGCAAACCCTCTTTTGGTGTCGGCGCAGGTAATGTGCCTGTGATTATCGACAACGATGCCGATCTCAAGGACGCTGCCGCCAAGATCGTGATGGGCGCGTCGTTTGACAATGGGATCATTTGCTCCCATGAACAGTTCGTGCTGGTTCCCGAGGAGAAGTACGACCAGGCGGTGGAATCGTTTGAAGCCACCGGCAAAGTGTGGTTCACAGAAGACGAAAAACTCGTTCAGAAATTCCGCGATGTGGTGTTTCCGGAAGGCCGATTGAACAAAGACGTCGTCGGCAGGTCGTGCAAGGATATCGGAGCAATGGCCGGCGTTGAAATCTCCGAAACAGTCCGCATCATTCTGCTGCCGGCCAAGGGCGCCGGTACGGATGATGTTCTGGCCAAAGAAAAGCTCTGTCCGGTAGTCGCCATCCTGCCCTGCAAGTCTTTTGAAGAAGCCGTTGCGAAAGCGAAGGCCAATCTCATCCTGGAAGGCGCCGGGCATTCCGCTGCCGTTCATTCCAACAATGAAGCCAATATTCGTGCTGCCGGCCTGGAACTTCCCGTCAGCCGGCTGGTCGTCAACCAGGCGTCGTCCTTTACTGCCGGCGGTTCGCTGACCAATGGCTTTGCCCCTACCACGACTCTCGGCTGCGGTTCCTGGGGCGGCAACTCCATTTCTGAGAACCTGGATTACAAACACCTGATGAACGTGTCGCGCATCGGCAAGATCATCAAGGACAAAAAAGTCCCCACGGACGCTGAGATCTGGGCCTGATATCCGAATGGAAACGGACGAACGCGGGCTGAAGCCCGCGACTACATTCGGGCCGAGCGTTGATCCCAATGTAGTCGCGGGCTTTAGCCCGCGTTGATCCCCTGAATAAACTATGGCGAATCTGGGATATGTCGGCCTTGGCGTGATGGGTGGTCAGATGGTGAGCCGTCTGCTCGAGAAGGGCCACACCGTCACCGGCTACAATCGCACTCGATCTAGAGCGCAGTGGCTGATCGACCGGGGCATGAAGTGGGCCGATTCTCCACGCGGAGTTTGTGAGGCGGCCGACGTGACGCTTTCGATGATCTCGAACTCCGCGGTGCTCGGCGAGATTGCCGAAGGACCCAATGGAATGCTTGCGGGACTCCGATCCGGCAAATACTGGATCGAGATGAGTACCGTCAGCCCGGGGGTCAGCCGCGCCCTCGCCGGTAGGGTGCGGGAAAAGGGCGCTGAGATGCTCGATGCGCCGGTCTCCGGAAGCGTGATCACACTACAACAAGGCAAGCTCTCCGTCATGGTCGGCGGCCGGGCCGAGGCCTTCGAGCAGGTCAAGCCGGTGCTGCTCGATATCGGGCCGCGAGTGACCTATGTCGGCGAGAACGGCCAGGCGCTGGTCATGAAAATCGCGACCAACCTCAGTCTTGCGGTTCAGATGCTGGCATTTTCGGAGGGCGTCTTACTCGCTGAAAAGAGCGGAATACCAAGGGAAACGGCCGTCGACGTCCTTACACACAGCGTGATAGCATCGCCGATGGTTCAGTATCGCGGGCCGTTCGTTCTCGAGATGCCCGACGAAGCCTGGTTCAACGTCAACATGATGCAGAAGGACCTGCAGCTCGCGCTCGAACTCGGCCGCCAGGTGGACGTGCCTTTGCCGACCACCGGTATCGTGAATGAATTTATGACCGCCGCCCGCGGCATGGGTTTGCAGGAACAGGATTTCGCCACGATATTTAATGTCCTGGCACGAATGTCTGGAGTCTCAAAATGACCACCGCCACAGACCGATCAAAGACCCATTCGCAAGCCGAAATCGAACAATACATCCGGATGTATCGGAAGATGATCGGGATCCGATTGTTCGAAGAGAAGGTGAACGATCTCTATATACGCGCGCTGATGCCCGGCCTGGCCCACCTTTATATAGGTGAAGAAGCCGTCGCCGTTGGCGTCTGCGAGGCGCTGACGTCCGAGGATTACATCACGAGCACCCATCGGGGACACGGCCACTGTCTCGCAAAAGGAGCAGCGCTCGACCGGATGTTCGCCGAACTGTTGGGCAAGGAAGCGGGCTACTGCAAAGGAAAAGGCGGCTCGATGCATATTGCCGACCCCGATACCGGCAACCTCGGAGCAAACGCCAT
>QHXD01000405.1 GCA_003223895.1 Acidobacteriota bacterium | reverse complement strand
CTGAGGAACGGTGCCCTGGGAGACAGGCTGAAGGCGGGCATAACCCACAGTTACGGCGCTGACGCTTGCCGGAGCGGTTTTCGCAACGGCCAGCCCGGTAGCCGTCATATTGATTGTGAAAGATTCGACTGCGGGTGTGATTTTGCGGATGCCGTGATCTGCGGCAAATAGCGCGGTTCCATCGCCCCAAAGCCCTCGAAAGTAGTAGCCCACGAAGCCCGCCGGGCCAAACCGCGCTGCCGGGCCCTGGCCGTCTTCATTTCCGTACTGCTCTGGATCTCCGGCGAGAGTTCGGGTTTCGCCGGTGGCGAGGTTCATAGCACGTACGGTATATTGACTCTCAACGAAAAGCGTTCCTCCGTCGCCCCAAATGTCGTAAATATACTTAAACCTCGATAGTGACGCGGGGCCGTCAACGTGCCTGCAGTCTGTGCCATCTCCGGCAACGGTCACGACTTGTGCGGTCGCCAGTTCAATTCGACGGATCGCGCAGGCGTCGCTCGCGTAGAGATATCTGTCGTCGCCCCAAAGTCCTGCGATGGAGCTGAATCTTGCTTCCGCTCCAATTGCGTCCACAAAGCCGCGGCTGCCGTTCTTACCGGCGAAGTTGATCACCTCGCGGGTCGCAAGGGAAATGCGCCAGACGTTGTAGAAACCATCGGCCAGGTAAAGGTACGAGCCGTCGCCCCAGATTCCCGACGGCCTGCCGGTATTCGACTGGAAAAACGTCGTTACATCGCCTGTGGCGATCTCCACGCGCCGCACACCGAGGCTGAGGCCCTGAGCGCCATTGTCCGCAATATAGAGGAAGGTGCCATCACCCCAGACCGACTCCGGCCACCAGAACCGCGCGGCGCTTCCTCGTCCATCTCGCGCCCCGGCTTCGTTGAATGAGCCTGCCATGAGAGTAATTTCACCGGTGCGGGCACGGATGCGATAGACGGCGTTTCCAGCGAGCGTATACATGAACTCGCCGTCACTCCACATCGCGCCGCCTGGGAACCGGTCCGCGGGAAATGGATCGCTGGGCGGTGGCGATGAGAAGCGCGGTAAGAGCACGTTCAGACCGAGACCGGCCAATGTCGTGACCTCTCCCGTGCTCAGGCGAATGCGGACGATGGTTTGCGCCCCCGCGTCCGCGACAAACAAGTTGTCGCCTGCACCCCAGATGCCGGTCAGATAATCGATGTAGGTTTCGGGCAACAATGCTGTTGGTTGAATTTGTCCTGTTGCCAGATCGGCGCGCTGTACGAGTCGCGGACTATAGGGCGATTGAACCGTGAAATAAACGCCGCCGTGGCCGTCGGGCCATGAAGCAGTGGGACGGTCCCCGCTTTCAACAGCCGAAGAGAAACCAGACAGTTTTTGGAACTGACCAGTAGCGATAGAGATTTTGCCGATCGAAAGAACTCCCCGGCTGATCGCGTAGCTCAGATAAACGTCGCCGTTGTCGGTCCAGATTGTGGAAGGGTTGAGCGATCCCGTGGTTGATGAGAATCCGCTGTCCATCCTGCCTGGAATATCGGGAAGGTCGATCGTTTGAACTTCACGGGTCGCCAGCGAGACTACCGAAAGTTTTCCCGGCGCACAGATGTGTAAATGGGGCCCCATTTGCGAGCAGGTCTCGCCATTGACAACAAACAGGTTCGTTCCATCGCCCGAGAGATAGCTTGGTCTGAATAGCGCATCCTCTCCGGTGCCGGTTGTAATTCCGCACTGATCGATTCGCCCTGCGAATGTCGTGACCTCGCCGGTGATGAGATGGGCGCGCCTCACAGCGCAGCTTCCTAATTCCAGAAAGTACAAATACGTTCCGTCTCCCCACGCCTGTCCCGGAGAGGTCAAACGAGCGCTCGCGCCGATGCCGTTCACGAAGCCCTGTTGAAGCGGCGCGCCGGCGAGCGTCGTCACTTCAGCCGTGCCGATGGAAATTCGTCGAATCGTGTGCGCTACCTGGTCGGCGACATAAACGAAATTCGAGTCTGCCCAAAGCCCTTGCGGGTTCATGAATCGGGCTTCCTCGCCGCGGCCATCGCGAGTCCCCGGTCCACCGCGCGGTCCGGCCAAGTGACTTACGGTCACGCGGCGGGAATTCGACAGCGGACTGGGTAGAATCTCGAAAGCGACGGAATTGCTCGTTCCCGCCGTGGTGCTGACGGTGAGGGCGCGAATTCCAGCCGCGCCACTCAGTGTGACGTTCGCCAACAGCGAACCCGCGTTGAGGACGCGAACGCCATTCACGACCACGCCCGAACCGCTGAATCGCACAGTGGTCGCAGCGGGGACGAAGTCCTCGCCCGAAATACTCAGATTCAGCGTGGCGCCCTGGATTCCAGAAGTGGGAGCCGCCTGGCTGAGACGAATTGCGGCCGCTGCGGAGTGTGAAAAAAATACACCCGACCACGCGCAGAAAACACAAATTGCGAACGCTCCGGGCGTGCGCAGCAAAACTCTTGAAGTGTGCATCTCGTAGAAAACATTTCCTAAGAAAAGCTCTCGCAACATTCGACGGCGATCTTCGCGGTTACGATGCATCTGTAGCATTGCACTCAGTGAACCAAAGAGGGGACTGATGCCGGCTAAGGCTGAGCTCGAACTGATGTGCGGACCTTGACGCACACCCCTGCGCGCACTAGTATCTGCAAGCGCCGGCAGTTCCAGGTTCACCGGACATCATCTCGATTGGAGGTCCCATGAATCGCCGCATGTTCGGCATGCTCGCCATTTCCGTCGCCGCCCTCCTGTCATCGGTCTCAGCCCTGGCCCACCACGGCCGAGCATTGATCTATGACGCGAACAAGGAGACGACGCTGAAGGGCACCGTTACCGAGTTCGTTTGGTCCAATCCGCACGTGCAGATTGGTATTGAAGCCGCGGATGCCAAGGGCACGCGCCGGCAGTGGCTTCTCGAGACCAGTTCCACCCCAATCATGGCCACCAAAGGATGGAGTCGAAAGTCGCTCAAATCGGGAGATATCGTGACCGTAACGTTTCATCCGGGCATGAAAGGCGCGCCTACTGGAGATTTGATCAAGCTGGTGTTTGCTGATGGCAGAGAGCTGAAATAGCTCCGCTAACGGCCCCAACCGGGAGAAACTTTACACGTGCGAAATCAGCGGCTGATTGCGTTGCTGGGTGCTGTCACATTGATATCCGGTTGTTCGGGCAGGCCCGCTATACAAGTGGCTCCCCAGCATCCGGACATTTCCGGTGTGTGGCTGGGCGGGGGCAAAGCGTCGTGGAGCACCGCGCGAGCGAAGCCCGGCACCGAGCCCGATATTCCCTATACCACCTGGGCGCTCGAACGCATGAAAGGCCAGACGCCTGCTAGTGGTGCGGATTCAGACTTCGAGAACACGACCGATCCGGCGTTAAAGTACTGGGATCCCCTCGGGTTTCCTCGGCAATACCAACATCCGCTGAAGTTCAAGATCGTTCAGACCGACGGCTACATCTACCAGTTCTGGGAGTGGAACAGGATTTGGCGGCAGATTGCACTGAATAAGCCGCACTCCACTGATGGGGATATTACGTGGTATGGGGAGTCCGTGGGCAAGTGGGAGGGCGACACGCTGTTGGTGGACTCGGTGGGATTCAAAGATTCGACCTGGCTCGATGGGGTCGGCCATCCACACAGCGAGGAGCTCCGCGTGATCGAGCGGATTCGGCGTGTCGGCCCCGAGACACTCCAGATTGACTTCACATTTGAAGACCCGGTCGCGTACACCCGCCCATGGACTTCGCAGCACACATTTAAACTGGTTCCCGACGGCAAGATGACCGAAGCGATTACCACCATGTCCGACGAACTGCGTTATCGCGAGCGGTACCTCAAGCAGAAGCCCCCTATTCCCATTCGGCGGTAACGTCTTTCGTTATCAGGGTAGTATCCGAATGGCAGTTTGTCATGGATTTCATGAGCGACGAAGAACGTCACCAGCGTCTGAAGCACAACCTCGCTGAATGGGCGCGGGCTGCTCGCTCTGTCAGTGCGACACTTCGCCCGAATTCAGAGCTGGATCGCGCGATGCAGAAGCTCTTCGATGAATATTTCTCAACGGCGTAACGTGTTCTCGGGCAGGAGGACGCCGTGACAATACAACGCGCGACTGTCGTCGCCTGGATTTGCGCGTCAGGCGCTTATCTCGCTGGCGACTTCATTGGTGCTCTCATCTATGGCA
>QHXD01000404.1 GCA_003223895.1 Acidobacteriota bacterium | reverse complement strand
CCGCGGCGCCTGGCCCCCACTCTCCTGGACAGAAGAAGCATCCGCCGTAGGCGCTGGGAATCTCCGGCAGGTAGCCGCCGGCGTTACTGACGAACAATCCTCCGACGTTGCCCCCGTATCCATATGCATAGGAAAGGGAGTAATTCGCCAGAAGGCTCGTTCGCTTTCCCCGGTACTGAAACGCTACAGCCAGTTCATCGTATTTCGAGCGCGCCATGGAAGAAGTCAGACCGACGGCACCAAGCAGGGCAGGATCCCCGTAAACTGCCTGGGTTGCGGTCGATAGAATGCGCTGTCCGATGGCCGCCGCCGGACCGGTGAAACCGGGACTCTTGCATGGACCCTGAAAGTTCGCGGTGCAGAGCGGATTGACTTCAACCGGCCGCCACTCGTGCACACCCTGGATATGCGTGTAATCGGTCGAAAGCACCATATTCCCCACGAGCTGGTGAGCCCAACCGATATGAGAAATCATTTCATACTGGTCTCTCAACCCCGGCGCATACCAGGCTGTACTGCTGTTAGCCACGCTGCTGGCGGATGCGCCCGGCACCAGGTCGGTAGCGTCGGCAGGCGGAAACGTCGACGGCAAAGGGCCTCCGTAAACATAATTCGCCAGCGCTCCGACACCGATGGCGCTGTTTTGAATCGTCTTGTTAATGGCGAGGGTATCCCTCTCATAATAGTTGGCTGTGAAGAACGACGTGACGACCTGCACCGGATAATAAATTCCGAAATTGGCGCGGATCACGTCTTTGCCATTTCCCCGGGCATCCCACGCCAATCCGACACGAGGCGCAAAATCCAGTTTAGAGGCATGGGGCACCTCCGCGAACGGACTTCCAATGTCTTTAAAGATCTTGTAAAAGCGGTTCTTCGTTAACCGGGGCTGATTCAAGTTGTGGAAGAAGTCGTAACGGAGCCCCAGGTTCAGGGTCAGCCGGGGCGTAACCTTGAAGTCATCCTGAGCGAACGCCGACCAGTAATACATGTTCCATGTCCGGAAGTTCGGCGCAGTCTGACCCTGGAGCGTCATCGAACGCACGATGCCGGGGGTGGCAAACCCCTGCGGATATCTTCCGTTTTTGTGGAACACAATCACGTCGGGATCATCGAAGAAAGTGACCGAGCCTGCGGTGAGTAGCTGGCTGCCGTTGGCGTAAGGTACCCATCGAATATCTCCGCCGAATTTCACAGCATGCTTGCCGACCTGGATGGCTACGGTATCTTTGAACTGAACGTGCTTTTCGTTGTAGTCATTCCAACCGCCTGTTCCGAAATTCTTCGTGACCAGCGAAGGGAAGTTGACGTTTCGGATCAAGCACTGATCCAGAGTCAGGTTAAGGGCAGGGCCCTGTCCTCCTATTGTCGGTCCCAGACAATTCATATTCTGGGTGTTCTTTCTATAGTGGAGGTAAGAAAAGTCGAACTCGTTCACCGTGGTAGGGGAGATCACCCATGTTTCTCGGGCCGCATAATTCGTCGACGGAAAGTTGTTTTGATCGGACCACTTCAACGGAGGCGCAGGCAGAGGACTGACCGTATTGGAAGCGCCAAGCGTACTGTTCCAGAGCGTGGTTTTCTCTCCGGCAAAGCGGAAGAATGCGGTGTGCTGCGGGTTCAATTGGAAGTCGAACTTTGCACTTCCCAAAAGATCATGATACGGCTGAGGAATGAAATTCGCTGGCAGCACGTGGATGTTCAACGGCACCAGAAGTTGGGAAAGAGCGACGATGTTGCCGGCCATAGGCAGGTTGTAGTCCTGGTTGATGCGCTCGAGCGCCCCGAAAAACCACGCGCGGTCTTGCTTAATCGGGCCGCCGACTGAACCACCCCACTGGTAACGCTTATAGGGAGGCTTGCCGGCGCCGCCGTGAGCTGGATCTGAGAAGTAGTCGATCGTGGTCAGAGCGTCATTGCGGTGATAGAAAAAGCCGGAACCGTGGAACTGGTTCGTACCTGATTTGGTCACGAGACTGGCGACCCCGCCTCCGGTCCTGCCGTATTCGGCCGGAGCGCCGTGCGCCATTACGTTGAACTCCTGGATGGTTTCGAGGCTGATTTCCATGGTGGCGCCGGCGTCGTTGTCATCGTGGTTATCCATTCCGTCGACCAGTTCTATGGCATTCCGGCCATTCCCGCCCACATTGAAATAAGTGTGCGTCGTTGAAGTTCCGGGGACGTTCATATTCGTGGTTTCTTCGCGCACTCCCGGATTCAGAGCAATGAGCGCGCTCAACGTGCGGTTCAGCATCGGCAGTTCCTGCACCTCGGCTCGTTGAAGATTGGAAGCCATATGTGACTTCGTGATTTCTACCAGAGGAGCCTCGCCTGTGACCTCCACTGTCTCTGAAGTGGTAGCGACTCCCAGAGCAAAATCAAGCGACAGCGTAGTATCGGTGACCAGCGTGACCCCTTGCCTTTGGGAGGATGTGAAACCAGGGTTTTCCGCCTTCACATCGTACACACCAGGATTCAGTGCCGTGACACTATAAAGACCGTTTTCGTTGGTTGTCGTGCTGCGAGCCACACCCGTAGCTACTGCAGTGACCGTAACCTTAGCACCCGGAATCACCCCGCTCCCCTGGTCAACCACGCGGCCATTGAAGGTTCCGGTTCCTTGGCCGAAAGCGAGACTTGCAGCCAGGACCACCCATCCAAAGATCCATACAATTCTCATGTTGACTCCTTGATTATCAGTAACGGCTCCTGAAGTTGTCACAGAGCCATTCGCTTGAGCAGATGTTGTGAGACCAGCCAATCATCCAAACCAGGCGAGGCGACGGACACTACATCTGGACCGAAGCAGTGTGCGCAGGGCATTATTGTTGTTAGATTTCCCGCAACCATTGCCAAACTTTGGGCCGGGAGGGCAGGTCTTCGCCTTCTCCGTAAGGATTCTTCGGACCTGATTGTAATCGGCCACTGTGACGGAATAGCGGCTGCCCCGAAATAGGAAACATCAAGACGGTCGAAATCAGCGGCATCAGACGCATACTGTTTCTCCTTCGTGGTGCAAAAAGGCGAAGCGCATTCGAAACTCAAACAGCCGGTTGGTGTGGATTGCGTTCACATTGTCGGCTCGAAAAGGCCACTCGTCAAACAAATCGCAACTCCACAAACTGTCCTTAATGTGGCCAGGAAGCGCGCGCCAGGACGGTGTCGATCAGTTCTTCATACGCGTGGATTCAGCAACGACGGAACGGAGTCCGAGCGGCCCTGCAAGTCGGACCGGTGACGATCAGATGAACGAAAAGGATGACGACATCGCGCATCCGGCAAGGTCTGAAACCTCAATATCAGCCTCGATAGTACTTGTCGACGATGAAGTTCAGATCCTGCTCGATGCATGGCTGTGGTTCGTCGACACGCGCCTTCGGATCAGGGTTCAGCCTCCGGCCGCACCGGATTAATGCGTTCCCGCTGATTTCGAGCACGCGGGGCACGGGACGCCTGGCGTGTTGACTCGGACCTTGTAGACGCTCGACCGCGCAGTGAGATACAGAGTCTTCAAGTCGGCATCGCCGAATCCAAGGTTCGCGGGCCGCTCAGTCATCAGAATCGATCCCAGGTGCTTGCCTTCCGGCGAGATGATCCACACGCCGCCAGGCCCGGTCGTCCAGATGTTTCCCTTGGAGTCTACCCTCGTTCCATCGGTGGCGCCGGGTGTTTTGTCGATCGAGAGATCGATGATCAACTTGGGGTTCGCCAACGTGCCATCAGGCTGGATCTCGTACCGACGAATGTAATTGTCGCCGCCGCCGTTCACGTACAAGTACTTTTCGTCAGGCGACAAAGCGAGGCCATTCACGGTCTTCATGTCCGAAACCACCATCGACAGCTTTCCGTTTCGCAGCATGAAAAAACCATTCCGCTCGAGCCCTTTATTCGGGTCATCGGCCCGGTTCCGCAGACCGCCGAACGTGTCCGAGAAATAGATCGTGCCGTCCTTCT
>QHXD01000403.1 GCA_003223895.1 Acidobacteriota bacterium | reverse complement strand
ATCAAGTTCGACGTACCCTTGTTGTCGTCCGTGCCCCACTTGCCCCAGGTCTTGAATTCCGTACGCCATCGCTCATAGTTGGCGCGCATCACAGCAGTGTCTGCCGGAGCAGGCGGAACGCTGGCCTGAGGGGCCGCACCTGCTTGCCCTTGTCCACGAAGCTGGAACCCGCAGACCACCCCGAATAAGAGCAGCCCGATACAAAGACCAGCGAATTTCAAACGACGTCCCATAGTGACCTCCTTTGAGAAAACGGCAGATTGTCTGAAGATTTACGTGCACTGACGCCACGGCGCGTCTCTTAGCGGGCATTAATCGTTCGCCTTCCGGTTCAGGATGACCGTAAGAGGTGCCGTGCTGATTTCTTCCGCGTTTATCAGGAAGAGCTGCCCATCCTGAGCGACCACATAATCGTTTCCTGGAAAGGGGTGCAATGCGCTCAAGCGGGAAGCGAATAGCGGCACGGGGAGGCCAGGTTCGACAGCGTGACCGTTTGAATCGGATCGGAACCGCCATGAGCCGGCCATCCAGCGCTATATAGAATAATTCCTCGGCATCGAGGGAAAACTCGTCAGGCAACACTTTGATCGCGATATCGCGCTTCAGTCTCGAGTCTGTCGCCCGAGACACCTCGCCCATTCCGCCGGCGCCCAATGGTTCAACAATTTCGTAAGTGCCGAACTTTGTGCCTGTCTTGAATGTCATGCTTGCCGGTCATTATAGGGTAATCAGCCTGAGAGCGGACAGGATGGCGAGAAAAGTAAACCCCGCGGAGGGTTTGGGGAACATGTGCGCGACGATTTACTCCCTCACAAAACGTGCTGACGCCCGGTCCATGTGACTTCTACGGGATATCGGTTTGGTTCTTCTTCAAAAAGATGCTCAAACGCCGCGATATCACCGCATATCGTGTTGAAAAGAGGAGAATTGCTCACCACCGGGTTTGTTAAAGATTTGCGGCAACCGGCCGATAAGACGTGTAAGGAGAAACTTATGACCATGGTTGCCGAATCGAAAGGTCAGCAGAAACAGCGCCGTTCGCAGAGGACGATACCATTCGTTTCAGGTGAGGAAATGGTTCTGATCAGCATCGGATGTCAGCGTTCAATTATCGCCAAAATGCTGGATCTCAGTGAAGACGGAACGCTCGTGTATCTGAGTGAGGAATCGGACATTCTCGATGCAAGGGATACGCAGTGCACGCTGACTCTTTATCACCGAGAGCAACTTTTCGACGTTAAATCCAAGATCGCACGCAGGTCGCGCAGGCTGATTGCTTTTGAGTTTATTAATCCCCCGTCAACTGTGGCGAACCGTATTCGTGCCAAAATCGTTCAAATGCCGGATTGGATGAGAGTCAAAGGACAAAAGCCACAATGATCTTTGCCCGGACGTTGGTTACTGTTGACAGTCCAGTACAGTTACTTATCGATGGGTTCGCACTGCGGATGCATTAAACCGGGATATCAGTCCCCCTCAAAGTATCTCCTCCACTGCGGTAGGCTCAAAGACTGAGTCTCATTGAACCGGCGGATGAATCTCAAATCTAACATCAACTTCAAAGGGGCGGAACCTGGAATAGAAGGCCTTGCAATTTACGGTTTGGAGTTCGGCCTCGTAGTGCTCGTCCATGACGCGGGGCAGGAACATTTTGAGATTTTTCTCTTCAGAGTAGGCCACGACAATCCGTGCCTGGACACGGGACGGTGCAGACGGATTTTCGACCGTGAACTCTGTTCGCAGCACTCGTCCGGTCTCAGGTTCGATCCAGAGCGTGCCATTCGAATACAGAAGCTCCCCTTTTCCACCCCTGACAAGCGTCGGACCTGCCTGTTCTTTAAAACGGAGAGCCCAGGTTTGGATCCCTTCAATTTTGGTGGAGCCGGCACGCGCAAAAGCGAACCGCGAAATCTCGCTCTTGCGCAAAACTTTTAACGCGAACGTCGGCAGGTTCACTTCTCTAGTGATGTCGCCAATGTTGTATCGCGTGCTTTCGGCTTTCATGTTGAGCAGACGTTTCGTGTTGGCTTCAGGAGAATTGTCGAAAGCATCTTCGAAGGGCGGCTCGACCTCTTTGACCTTCACACCGTCGACGCGATTCACTTTTCGAACTGCCGCCCATTGCGGCCCAACCTGGATGATCAGCAAGTCCGATGAAAGGCGGCGACGCGACCTGCTTACGACTGTCGGGTAACCACCCCGTGTCGTAGTCGAGAGCCACGTCGCGTCCTGGACATACTCTTCGCTGCCAATCAAGTTGCCCAGTTCTGCTTCATAGTTCGCCACGTATTCCGTCGCTCGCTGCAAAACGCTGATGAGTTCGGGCGCATTCTGCGGCTGCGGTGACCCAGCCAGGATCAAGAGTGCCAACAGGACACCTGAACTCATGTGGGCTCCTTGCCGCTGATGGTAGCATATGCAGCGCTTTCCATTCCGGCAACGGAACGGCGCTTGAAGGTAGTTGTGAAACATCTGGAGTTACTGGGCGAGACGCGCACCTCCGACGGTACCGACATGAAACTGATGCGCCGGTCCAACGAATACATCATTCTTGCCAATGGCAAAAGTCTCATGTCGAGCCGCATGCATGGTTCCGAGGAGGCACTGGCCACGTTCGGCTGCCGGCGCGCGCGGACTCTGGACCAGTCATGTGTGCTCGTGGGCGGCCTCGGAATGGGATTTACGTTGCGGGCCACGCTCGATTTGCTACAGCGGACTGCCATCGTTGTCGTCGCAGAACTCGTGCCTGCAGTAGTGGACTGGAACCGTGGTCCGCTTGGACCGCTGGCCGGACATCCGATGAAGGATAAGCGTGTGCGCGTTGATATCAGCGATGTCTCAGTCATTCTCCATGCGAGCACGGACCGGTTTGATGCAGTACTGCTCGATGTCGACAACGGTCCGGCTGGTCTTACGACCGCTGGCAACGACCGCCTTTATGGCGACCGGGGATTAGCTGCCGGTTTCACCGCTCTCAAGCCCGGCGGAGTCCTTGCCGTGTGGTCTGCCAGGGAAGATCGAAGGTTCGAGCAACGTCTTCGTTATGTCGGATTTGCTGTCGAGGTGGAACGCGTGCGTGGCCGGTTGAAAAAGGGCGGTCCTCGTCACACGATTTTTCTTGGGTACAAACCTTAGCGGTCTTCTTGTAACTATTCTTAAAACCGCAGCCGCCTTACAGACGTAAAGCTCAGTGGCGCACCGCTCAGCGGGTCGATGAACGCCAATCGGTTCGCCAGAAGCTGCAGCGGCGGATCTCCATCCCGCTTCTCTCTAACCTTCGGGTAGAAAGGATCGCCAACGATAGGGAATCCAATGGAGACCATGTGAACCCTGAGCTGGTGCTTCCTCCCGCTTTTCGGAACGAGCCGGAAGAGCCCGGCGCTTCCTCGCACGTCGAGCAGTTCAATTTCTGTGATTGCGTTGGCCGGGCCGTCCACGATCCGCTGTCGATACCACGGCTCGCCCGGCCCCAGCCTGTTCTCCACACGCCAATGGTTCCGGTTTGGGACATCTGTAATGTGTGCCACCGCAAGGTACTCCCGCTCGATCAGCGCATCGGCGAAGAGCCGGTGGTAAAGCACCCTGGCAGCCGGCTTAATGGCGAGAAGGAGAAGTCCGCCGGTGTCCCGGTCGAGCCGGTGCATCGCCGCGAGAGTGGCCAGTCCAGTGCTCCTCTGCAGGCCGACCAGCAGCGAGCGCTCGACATGTTCTCCCGCCGGCGTCACCGGCATCCCGTGCGGCTTGTCCGCGACGAGGATTTCTTCGTCGCGGTAAATGACCAGCGCCTCCTCGACCGCGGCGGGCTCCGATGGAACTTCCCTGCGATAGAAAACGGTAAGACCGTGACGGTAGGGAGAATCCTCCCTCAGCGTCGTGCCGTCGCTGAGGGTAACGAGACCTCGCGACACTCGCGCACGCCAGGTGCCTGGATGTACATGCGGGAAATAGCCAAGCAGGTGCTCGAATATCGTCGCAGGAGGACTTTGCAGCTTGGGGAGATAGAGGCGGGACGGGCGGGTGTGCGCTCCGCCCGTGAGATCATTTTCGTTGGTCATGAAGATTCAAGAGCCGTGGGATCTCGACAACTCTCGCATCCACTCTGAATTCTGTAGCCGCTTGCTTGCCGGCACCTTTCCTTTTTTAGGCTTCTTCTTCTCTCGCTTCTGTTTGTCTTTGCTCATGAAAGAAGTATGCCATGGTTTTCCGGTCGCCCGCTCCGGGGATATACTTAGACTTTCATTCGGTTCTCACACCGGTGGATCTGGCCCGCCCTCGCGTTCATGGCGACGCCGTTATCAGCGCAGTGGCTGGACTACCCTACTCCCGGCATTCCGCGCACCGCGGACGGAAAGCCGAACCTGGCGGCGAGGACACCGAGAACGCCCAACGGCAGGCCGGATTTTTCGGGAATCTGGAAAGCTCCTGACGGGAAGTATCTGGCAAACCTTGCTGCGGACCTGGGTGAGATCCCGATGCAGCCCTGGGCGCAGAAGCTTTACCAGGAACGCCAGGAGAATAACGGGAAGGACAGACCGAGTGGACGCTGCCTGCCGCACAGCGTGACGGATTTCGACGGCCATCCCAATCCGAAGAAGGTGATTCAAACTCCCGGAGTCCTCATTCTGCTCTTCGAGAGTTATCACTCCTATCGCCAGATCTTCATCGACGGACGGCCTCTTCCCAAGGAGCGCGAGCCGGCCTGGTTCGGGTATTCGGTTGGGAAATGGGAAGGGGACACGCTGGTGGTCGATACCGTGGGCATCAATGAAAAGACCTGGCTCGACGATGGTGGGCATCCTCATAGCGACGCTCTGCATGTCATCGAGCGGTTCCGGCGGCCGGATTTCGGGCATATGGAAGTGCAGGTGACCATCGACGATCCGAAGGCCTACATAAAGCCGTGGACTGCCAAGATCCAGTGGGAATACATGCCTGACACGGAGCTGCTGGACTGGGTCTGCGAGAACGAAAGAGATTTTCAACACCTCATCGGCAAGTAGCGCAGCCGCGGAGCGGCATGATTCGTTCAGGCTTTGAGCGTGTTGTAGGCGTATTCAATCTTGACTTGGTTTTTCGATCAGCGCAAGAATCACGGCCAACACCCCCAGAAACGAGGATGACTATGAAAACTCGCGTTGCGGGCATTCTGGCCATGGCGTTGGTCATTCATGCTTCGACAAGCGCACCGGTCTTCGCGCAAGCCGCTTCGCAGATCAGCGGCATGGTGAAGGATCAAAGCGGCGCCGTGTTGCCGGGCGTCGAAATCACGGCGACGCAAACCGACACGGGTATCGCGCGCAGCACCGTCTCAAATGAAACGGGAAGCTACGTGCTGCCGAACCTGGCGGTCGGACCCTATCGACTGGAAGCGGCGCTGCAAGGGTTTCGCACTTTTGTGCAGAGCGGAATTGTTCTGCAGGTCAACAGCAGTCCGGTGATCAATCCGATCCTTCAAGTCGGCCAGGTCAGCGATCAGGTCGAGGTTCAGGCCAACGCCGCACTTGTCGAGACACGCAGAACGGCAGTCGGTCAAGTCATCGAGAACCAGCGCATTCTCGAGTTGCCGCTAAACGGGCGCAATGTGATCGATCTGGTCACGCTGTCCGGCGTAGCGGTCGCGCTGCCCGCCGTCCGATCGGCCTGGTTTCTCAATCTCAACCCAATAAGCATCGGCGGCCAGGCGTTCTTCGGCACCGACTACAGCCTGGACGGCGCCTATCATCGCAATTATCTGACCGGCACGTACATGCCGATTGCATTCCCGGACGCCGTGCAGGAATTCAAAGTCGAGAGCAGCGGCCAGAGCGCTGAGCGCGGAGCCGGGTCTTCGGTGAGCGTGGTGACGAAATCGGGAACCAATGACCTTCACGGGGACCTGTTCTACTTCATACGCAACGACGGATTCGGGAGCGCCCGCGAGTACTTCGCCACCAAGGCCAGCACTTACAAGCGCAACCAGTTTGGCGGAACCGTTGGCGGTCCGATCAGGAAAAACAAACTGTTCTTCTTCGGAGGCTTTCAACAGACGATCCGGCGCGAGAACCCGGGCAACAGTATTTCGACCGTTCCGACCCCGGCAATGATGGCCGGTGACTGGACCACTTTTGCTTCGGCCGCGTGCAACCTGGGCACGCCCCGCACACTGAGGGCTCCGTTCGTCAACAATCAGATCTCACCTTCTCAGTACGTCGCACCGTCCGTGTATATCTCAAATCAGCTCCTCGACTCGCTGAAACAAGATGGGATCACACCGGACCCCTGCGGCCGAATCACCTACAACACGCCAAGCAACGAAGACGACCGGCAGTATGTGGGCAAAGCGGACTATCAAATAAACGAGAAGCAATCCGCGTTTGTCCGCATTCTGGCCACCGAACAAAAGGTTCCGAATGCCTTCAGCCTTGATCCCAACCTGCTGAATTGGACCAATACGGGTTTGGACCAACTGGCCACATCGGTGGCAATCGGCCACACGTACCTCATCAACTCGAACGTTGTCCACTCGTTCCGCCTGGCGTTCAACCGGACGGCCCATCGATACGTGCCGAATCTGGCTTTCTCCTACTGCACGGCCGGCGTGAATATGTGGTGTGACGAAAACCCAAAGACCATCGGCGCGATGAGTATTTCGGGCGGCTTCACGATGGGCAGCACGTCCGCGAGGGGTGAGTATTGGACGGGCAGCTCATACGCCGTCAACGACGACCTGAACTGGGTTCGCGGCGCTCACCAGATGGCATTGGGCGGCGGCGCGTGGCAAGGAAGGGTGAACGAATTTACGCATTTTGCCAGCACGGGCCAACTGAACTTCAACGGCTCGGTGACCGGCCTGGGAATGGGCGACTTTTTCCTCGGGAACCTGAACACTCTGTTCCAGGGACTGCCGAATACAAATGCAACGCGCCAGAATTCTCTCAACATGTATTTCACGGATACATGGAAAACGACGCCGCGCCTGACATTGAACTACGGAATCCGGTGGGAGCCATTTCTTCCACAGAACGTGACCAACGGCCAAATCTCTGTGTTCGACATGAACCGGTTCCGCCAGGGCACGAAGAGCACGGTGTTCGTGAATGCGCCGGCGGGTTTCTACTTTCCCGGCGATCCCGGCTTTCCGGGAAAGTCGGCCACCTACAGCCAGTGGGCGCATTTTGACCCGCGAGTGG
>QHXD01000402.1 GCA_003223895.1 Acidobacteriota bacterium | reverse complement strand
TTATCCGCACGCGTGCGCATCGCGTGGAGATTTGCGAACAGCGGCTTTCCAACTTGATCCATCAGCGGCTCAAGAAGTGTCAACAGGCGTTCGCAGGCGTCGCGCACACGCTGGAAGCCTTAAGTCCGCTTGCGGTTCTCGAACGCGGCTATGCGATCTGTCTCACGCCCGAGGGACAGGTGATCCGCTCTTCGGATGCAGTCGAGCCTGACGCAACAGTCAAGGTGAAGCTGCATGAAGGCAGCCTGATGGCGAAGGTAATCTCGAAGGAAAAAGGCTAGGAACCACAAAGACACAAAGGGCACAAAGAAACGCCGCAAATAATGTCATTGATGCGGCCTTTCTTTGTGCTCTTTGTGATTTTGTTGTTCTACACCGATTTCACAGCGACATGCTCCCGAACCACCTCCGGTGCTTTCTTCTTCGGGAGAGACCACGAAAGCAGGAAGAATGCTGTGAAGGCCGAGAGCAGAGCCAGAATCGCGCTTCCATAAAACGGCGCCGCCCAACTGTTGAAGCGTTCGTAGAGCATTGCCCCGATGCCGGCACCAATGATCGAGGAGACACCCTTGGCCGAGTACATGAACCCGTAGTTGGACGTCGCATTGCGGCTGCCGAAGTAGTCGCCGGTCGTCGCCGGGAATAGCGAAAAGACCTCGCCCCACGTGAAGAATGTCAGCACGAGCGTGACGGTGAACATCAGGCCGGACGTCCTTCCGATAGTTAATACAGCAACCAGACATAGAGCCTGGAGCAGGAAAGCCACAGCCATCGCGGACTCGCGGCCGGTGCGATCCGAAAGCCAGCCCCAGAAGATGCGGCTCGCGCCGTTGGCAACGGGACTCAGAGCGGTGGCGGCTGTCAGCGCGGCGACGCTCAATCCCCATGTTTGAGCCATCGGTCCGGCGTTTGCAGTCACTAACAACCCTCCGGTGGCCATGGCGACGAACATTACATACATCACGTAAAAGTGCGGAGTCCTGAGCATCTCAGAGGTTGTGAACTGCTCCGTATTTCTTCGAACGCGCGTCTTCTGGCTCGTGCTCACCGGATTCGCCTTGGCGAACTCCGGGCCGGGATGCCGCAGGAACTGGGCGACAACAGCGATCACCAATCCCTGGAAGAGGCCGGTCGCGAGAAAAGCGCTTCTGTAGCCGTGAGTGCCGATCATGTAAGAGATGAACGGAACGAAAAGGGCAGTGCCGCCACCGAAGCCGGCAGCAATAACCCCCGAAGCCAGACCGCGCCGGTTGGGGAACCATTTGAGCGCGGAGCCGATCGAGCCGCTATAGACGAATGCCGCGCCGATTCCTGCCAGTCCGTAGAACAAATAGAGCTGCGGAAGTGAGGTCGCGTAGGCAAGCGCGGCCCATCCCATGCACAGGACGCCGGCCACCGTTATGAAGAAGCGGGGCCCCATGCGATCGATGAACCATCCATCCAGCGGCTGGACCCAGGTCTGGAGAAGAATGAACAGCGAGAAGGCCCACTGGATGTCGGAGAGTTTCCATCCCGTGGCTTTTTGCATGGGCAGGACGAACAGCGTCCAGGAGTATTGAAGGTTCGCGATCATCACCATCGCGATCACAGATGCGACGAGCTGAAACCATGGGTTGTTCATGGGCTCCATTTCATATAACTTTCGCCCGGGACCGTCAAAGGAAATTCTTTCAAGGAAAGTCTGGACATGGAGTCCAGCCCTCAATATAATCCCTCAAAAATTGGTCAGACCAATTCTTGTTTGGAGGTAGCGTGGCGAAAGCCGGCCGGACTCCAGTTTACGAAGAAGTTATGGTTCGCCTTGCGGCACTGGTAAATCAGGGTCGCTTGAAACCTGGCGACCGCCTGCCCTCGGAGCGCGCCCTTGCCGGACGCATGCGGGTAAGCCGCGCGACGCTTCGAGAAGCTCTTCGTGTGATGCAGTTGCAAGGCCTCATTGTAAGCAGGCGCGGTTCGGGCAACTTCATAGCCGGCGGCAAAGCGGAGGATCTGGCGCAGGCTTTGCATAACCTGGCCCTTCAGGACATCTTCGAGCTTCGATGGCTGATCGAACCCGCGATTGCGGCTTTGGCGGCGGAACGCGCGAACCGCCAGGATGTCTCTCGCCTGGAATCGATCCTTCAACAGCAGGAACAAGACCTGAAGGCGAAACGGAACGCCGGACCCACGGACGCGGCTTTCCATTCCACACTCGCCGAAGCCACACACAATCGAGCGCTCCTGCAGGTAGGAGCAACCTTGATGAAAGTCATTTCCCCGAGCCGCAACGAAGACCTGCAGACGCACGAGCGCGCGCGTCTCTCGCTCGGTTCACATCGCCGTATCCTGGAGGCGATCCGCGGAGGTAATCCCGTCGAAGCACGCCATGCCATGGAGGAGCATATTCGCTCGATAGACCCAAAGTTATTCGGACTGCACGGCGTGGGCCGTTTTACTCCTGTGCCTGGTATTCCGCAAATTCGGACTGTAGGAGGTATCCATTGATCAAACGCGTTGAAATCAACTATCGCGGTATTTTTCAGAAGAATCTCGGCAAGAAGATCGGCAGCGATATCGTGATCATCGCCAGCCGGATGGGGCGTATCGGGTTTTCAAACGGGCGTTACAGCGATTCACCCGAGCGCAACGGCATCCCGTGCAAATATTTTGCCTTCGTTTCCCACGATCTCTCCGAAGAGGAACTCGAGGCGGAATGCGGCGCAAAGCTGGACATTGATCAGGCCGACATTTCCGTCGTGCTCGACGACACGATGGTCAAAGGCGTCGAGCCCTGGGGCTGGCACGGAGTCCGGGCGATCAACGAAAAGGTTCAGCCTGGCGGAACGCTTCTGTTATCGACGAAGAAGACTGCGGATGAGCTTCTTCAATTCATCGGCAGAAAGCCATACCAATGGAACATCGCGACCTACGAAGGCGATCCGAGTTTCGGAGGCTTGTGGGTCTTCAGGGACGATCTGACTCACGAAAGAACCCTTGGAGCCGTGGCTGGAATCGATCCCGACATCATCGGCATCGAAGCGGTCGAGGACTATCTGAACTACAAGAATCCCAAAGAACCATTCCGCGCCGAAGCTGCACGGAAAGCCTACGACGAAGTGCGGGCGACGAAGAGGACCGTGAATCCAGGCGAGGGCATCGAGTGGACGCACGAAATCCCGGTTCTTCCCAAGTGGTTCGAATTCATGGAAGGCGCCGCTGTCCCCGCGGTCAAGCGGCATTTCGAAATGGGACCAAAGGGTCAGTCGCGCAACGAAACGTTCAAGCGCGGCACAACCAAGACCCAGCGGCCCGTTGTGCGCTTCGATATTTGCACCAAGTGCACGCTCTGCTGGCTCGAGTGTCCCGATGAGTGTTTCGATCCGACAACCGATGGACTGTACGACATTGCGTTCGAATACTGCACAGGCTGCGGAAAGTGCGCGCAGATCTGCCCGGTGCAGGAGTGCATCGTGATGGTTGACGAGTTGCAATTTGCCGATAACAGCAGCCCCTGGGAAGCCTACACGCAGAATCGCGAGAACTATGTCGAGTGGGCGGAGAAGGCGAAGAGCAAGGGGCGCTACATTCATCCATTCGTGACAGGAACAGGTTTGGAATCCGTTCAGGGTGAGGTAGTGCCGTTGGGCGGAAAACGCGCAGCTCAGACGGGGAAGGAGGGTTAAATAAGATGATTGCCGAAGAACCCAAAACAACGAGTGTCTACGAGCGTGAAGATTTGTTGACCGGCTGCCAGGCGGTTTCCCAGGGTGTGCGATTGGCGGATGTCGACGTCATCGCCGCATATCCGATTCGGCCCTACACGGAAGTCATGGACGCCTTGTCCAAAATCATTGCGGATGGGCAGCTGGACGCCGAATACATCATCGCCGACAGCGAACATTCACAGTTCGAAATTGTCAAACATGCCGCCTCTGTCAATGCTCGCGCATTCGCGGGGAGCAGCGGTACCGGCTGGTGCTATGGCTTCGAGGCATTGGTCGTCACTGCCACGGACCGGATGCCTGTGCTTTTTCTGGTCGGCAACCGCGCGCTCGACGATCCAGGCGCGTTTGGAGTCGAGCACAACGATGCCATGNNCAACGCCTCAGGAAGCGCTCGAGCATGTGCTGATCGGTTATCGCATTGCTGAAGACAAGCGCGTCCGAATGCCAATGGCGCTCGCCATGGACGGAGCGTTCCTGACGCACTCCCAGCATATGGTCAAGATTCCGACTGCTGAAGCCGTACGGCAATTCCTGCCTCCGTATGATCTGGGGGACGGCCGATTGCATCCCGACAATCCAATCTCCATTGCGCCGCAGGTCAATGAGGACTGGGTCATGGAATTGCGCCGCCAGAACTGGGACGCCGCGCGCCGGGCCCGTGGGGTCATCAAAGAGGCATACAATGAGTTCAACGCCATTTTTGGCGAACGCTACACCAGCCCGTACTTTACCGAGTTCATGACCGAGGACGCGGACACGATTCTGATTGGACTGGGCACCGTTTGCGCTCCAGGACGCACCGCCTGCCGGCGTCTGCGAGAAAAAGGCGAGAAGGTCGGATTTGTGAGTCTCCGCTGGTTCCGGCCGTTCCCAACTCTCGAACTTCGTGAGTCACTGAAACGCTTCAAGGCGGTGGGTGTGATCGATCGCGATTTCGAGAGTTGGGAACGGCATGACTGCATCCGCATGTATGAAATCGCTCAGCAATCGAAAACCGATGAAAAACTGGACGACTTCGTCACCTGGATCGGAGTGCGCGAATAGGGGCCCGACGCTAAGCAAATGATTTTTCGCCGCGGATTGCGCGGATTACGGATTAGGAGAACATTATGGCTACCGAAACGATCGTTTACGACAAGATCAAAGGCGTTCACAAAATCCCGCTGGAAGAATTCTATACATCGGGTCATCGCACCTGTCAGGGATGCGAATCGGCGACAACGATGCGCGGCTTCATCAAGGCAGCGGGTCCTCGAACGGTCGTTACCGGTTCGACCGGTTGCATGTACGTCGCCAATACCAGCTACATGACCACGCCGTGGATTGTGCCCTGGATGCACACGCAACTCGGCGCAGGGGGGTCCTCGGCGGTAGGGATGGCTGCCGGCCTGCGCGCTCTCAAGCGCAAAGGCAAGATCAAGGATGAGCCGATCAATGCCATTGCGTTTTGCGGCGACCTCGGTGGCGGTGATATGGGGATCGGTGCCATCTCCAGTGCGCTGCAAACCGACTACGACCTGCTCATCATCATGTACGACAACGAGTCGGCCGCAAATACCGACATCCAGGCAACCGGCCTGTCCACTTACGGCGCTCAAACCACGTTCACGCCTCCCGGCAGCAAGCATCGCATCATGCAGCGCCGCTGGAAGAAAAACGTCGCCGCTATGCTTGCGGTCGGCCATCCGACGTGCAAATACATCGCGACCGCGTGCGCGACTTTCCCACACATGGATTACATGAACAAAGTGCGGAAAGCGATTGCAGTTGGAGGACCCACGTTCCTACACACGTACGATCCCTGCCCCAAAGGCTGGGACTTCCATCCGCGCTATTCCCATGAGATCGGTGAGATGGGTGTCCGGTCCGGACTTTATCCACTCTATGAGATCATCGAAGGGAAAGTTGTTTATACCTACGACTGCCGCGAGAAGGGTCGCTCTCCCGTGAAAGATTTCCTGGTGGCGCAGGGCCGCTTTGCACATCTCATCCAGGAGGACTTCGACTACATTCAGAAGAGAGTGGATGAAATGTGGGAAGAGTGGGCTATCCCCGGTGTCGCCCCGATCAAAGGATTCCTGCAAGCGTAGTTAAGCCGCGGATTACACGGATTGCGCGGATTCGATCCGTGTAATCCGCGGCTAAAAACCTCCCTGTACGCCCATGACGTTGCTCGAGTTGTTGAACAAAGCTCCGGCGACCGATACTGCAATCGTCCTGCCGGAGAGAGGTATTCGCATAACATACGACTCGCTGCGGAGCCAGGTCGCTGCCGCCGCGGATACTTTTGCAAGCGCCGGGATCATGCCGGGAAGCCGGGTCGCGATGGCGCTTCCCAACGGTCTCGAAACCATCGTTTGCTTCCTTGCCGCATCCATCGCGGGGACGGCAGCCCCGTTGAATCTTGCCTACCGCCACGACGAGTTTGCCTTCTACCTGGAAGATACCGACGCGAAGTTGTTCGTCCTGCCACCCCAGGGCGCTGATGAAGCCCGTCGCGCGGCGGCGGAAAGAGACATCCCGATTCTTGCCGCGGACCTGGGCCCGGCGGACAGTGTGCGATTCTCGCCTGCACCGGGAGGACGAACGGCTGCGCCACCGGGCCCGGACGACGTCGCACTGATTCTTCACACGAGCGGAACCACCGGCAGGCCGAAACGCGTGCCGCTGAGACATCGAAACCTTGCAGTGTCGGCCGAGAACATCGCAAACTCTTACAAACTTTCTTCGAATGACGTCGCCCTTGCCGTGATGCCCCTCTTCCACGTCGACGGACTACTGGCTTCCACGCTGGCCACACTGCTCACGGGCGGCACGATCGTCGTTCCGGAGAAGTTCAATCCGCTGTCGTTCTGGCGAACCGTTCGCGATTACCGGCCGACATGGTATTCGGCCGTTCCAACGATGCATCGTCTTCTCATTGCGCGCGCCGGTGACCACCGGCCCGAGGGCGCGGAGCACCTTCGCTTTATTCGTTCGGCCAGCGCACCGCTTTCGCTCCACACGATGGAGAGACTCGAGCATGTCTTTGGCGCGCCCGTGCTTGAAGCGTACGGAATGACTGAGGCGTCGCATCAGATTGCCTCGAATCCGCTGCCGCCGGCGGCTCGGAGGGCGGAGTCGGTAGGTCTGGGAACGGGAGTGCGGATCAACATCATGGACACGCACGGACATCATAAGCATCTCGGGCCCGGTCATGCGGGAGAGGTTGTGATTCAGGGTCCGAATGTCATTGATGCATATGAAAACAATCCGGAGGCCAACGCTTCTTCGTTTGTTGACGGATGGTTTCGAACAGGCGACCAGGGCATTATCGACGCGGACGGCTATCTGCGATTGCTCGCCCGGCTCAAGGAACTGATCAACCGCGGCGGTGAGAAGATCGCGCCGCGAGAAATCGGCGCCGTGCTGCTCCAACATCCTGCGGTTGCGGAAGCAGTCTGCTTTGGCGTGCCGCACCCGACCTGGGGTGAAGAAGTCGAAGCGGCGGTCGTCCTGCGCACACCGGTTCCGATGCCGGAACTGCTGTCCTTTTGTAAGGACCACCTGGCCGATTTCAAGTGTCCGAAGAAGATTCACGTCGTCGATGCGATACCCCGGACAGCGACAGGAAAAATCCAGCGGCGCGCCCTCGTCGAGGCATTCGGCCGCCATCACTAGGAGCGCCCAAAGAAGGTGTGAATGAATTGCCAGAAGGTATTCCCCTCCTCAAGGAGGAGGGGTGACGGAGTGGTCGCTCACACACCATGCTTCAAAACGCACTCCGCAAAGTGACTTGTGAGCGACCACCCCGGCCGTGCCATATCGGAACGGATTCTTTTTCTTGATGGCACGGCCACCCCTCCTTCATAAGGAGGGGAATGCG
>QHXD01000020.1:2304-17665 GCA_003223895.1 Acidobacteriota bacterium | reverse complement strand
CGACGCCAAGCCGGCCCGGAGCCGTTCGCCCAAATTCAGACCTGAAGGCGGGAAAAAGGCCTTTAAGGAGAGATTCACCGGCCAGATCTTCGGACCCGATGACGAGGAAGATTCCGGTACCGAACCGGAGATCGATAATTTCGCTACCGGCTCCGAAACGGACGAAAAGTAGCTACAGGAAACAAGAAGGATAGCCACATTCTTTCGTTGTAGCGGCGGTCTATGACCGCCGACAGTACAGCTACTTGCAGCAGCGTCGGCGGTCACAGACCGCCGCTACAACGGTAGATGTGGCTATCCTTCTTGTTTTTCTCCCTTAGACCGAATCGCCCCTCAGGCTGTCTACACAGTCATGCAAGATGCGATTACCCACCTGCTCAATCGGATCGGCTACGGTCGGCGGCCAGGCGACATTGAGCGGGTTCAGGAAGCCGGGATCCAAAAATACCTCGATCAGCAGCTTCACCCGGAACGAATCCATGACGCAGTAGCCGAGGCGCGGCTTGCCTCGTTTCCTTCTCTCACCATGAGGACCCCGCAACTCGTGGAGAGGTATCCAGCCGTACAGAAATTCGCGCGGCAGTTCAGGATACCGCAGGGCGACGAGAATAAACGTGACGTGCGCCGGCAAGTGCTCGCTTATTACGAAGAGAACGGTCTCAATCTTCCGCAGAAACTTCTCCAGGAACTCGAATCCCAAAAGATCGTTCGAGCCGTCCACAGCGAACGTCAGCTCCAGGAAGTGATGACCGATTTCTGGTTCAACCACTTCAATGTTTTCTGGTCAAAGAATGCGGATCGATGGCTCACCACCGCATACGAAATGAACGCGATTCGTCCCAATGTCCTCGGAAAACTCACAGACCTGCTGATGGCCACCGCAAAGAGTCCGGCGATGCTCTTTTATCTGGACAACTTCCTTTCGTCCTCCTTGAAAGGCATCAATGAAAACTACGCTCGCGAATTGATGGAGCTGCATACACTCGGTGTCGATGGGGGCTATACGCAGAAGGATGTTCAGGAAGTCGCGCGCGCTTTCACAGGATGGAGCATCGATGGCCCTCAGCGAAACGGCGAGTTCATGTTTCGTCCTCGTATCCATGACGATGGAGAAAAGATTGTGCTCGGTCACAGGATCAATGCCGGCGGAATCAAGGACGGCGAGATGGTTCTGGAGATTCTTGCCCGGCATCCGAGCACTGCCCATTTCATCTCCACAAAGCTCGTGCGGCGTTTTGTCAGCGACAATCCGCCGGAAGCGCTGGTGAAACGCGTGGCGGATGTTTTCAGAAAGACCGATGGGGACATCCGCGAAATGATGCGCACGATAGTCACATCGCCCGAATTCAATTCCGCGGAAGCGCAGGGGGCAAAGACGAAGACTCCATTCGAATTCGCCGTTTCCTCGATCCGGGTGCTTGACGGCTCTACCGACGGCTCGCGCCAACTGGCACAGGCAATCGCGCGCATGGGTCAGCCCCTTTATCAATGTCAACCGCCGACAGGATTCCCCGACCGTGCCGACCACTGGATGAGCAACGGTGCGGTAGTCGAGCGGTTGAACTTCGCAGTGGCTTTGAGCGCAAATCGAATTCCCGGCACGACAGTCAGAATTGACGACTCGATGAAGTCGATCGCGTTGAAGCTGGGATCACCGGAGTTTCAAAAGAGGTAGAACATGGTCGTAACACGTCGCGATTTCCTGAAGTCCAGCGGCCTTGCGTTGGCCGCCTTCGTCGCCGCGCCGAACGTCTGGGCTGGAAAAGAACATCCCATTATCATTGCCATTTTCCAGCGAGGCGCGGCCGATGGACTCTCCATGGTGGTTCCATTCGCAGACAAACATTACTATTCAGTCCGGCAACAGATCGCGATTCCGGAACCCCTCAGCAGCGGCGCTGAGCGAGCGATCGACCTTGATGGTTTCTTCGGGTTGCATCCGGCGCTCGACTCGCTGAAGCCGATTTACGACCAGGGCCATCTGGCTATCGTCCATGCCGCCGGATCGCCGGACAACACACGATCTCAGTTCGACGCGCAGGACTACATGGAATCCGGGACACCTGGCAACAAGGGCGTCGCCGATGGCTGGCTCAATCGATACATACAGGCGGATCTGGAAAGTGATTCCACACCATTTCGCGCCATCGCCATCGGTGCGAATACACCACGGTCCCTGATGGGTACGGCGCCGGCTGTTGCTATGAACCGCATTGCCGACTTCGGAGTTCACGGCGGAGGGGCTACTCCTGAGATGGAAAATGCCTTTGCGGAAATGTATCGCGACACATTCGAAGCCGTGAAATTGCTTCGGCGCGCCAACCCGCAACAGTACGAGCCGGCGCGTGGTGCGAATTATCCAAATTCTCCTTACGGGCAGGCGCTGCTCCAGATCGCGCAATTGGTAAAAGCGGACATCGGCCTCGAGGTCGCATTCGTTGACGTCGGCGGCTGGGACACACACGCGAATCAGGGTTCGTCACGCGGCCAGCTGGCGAATCACCTGAAAGAATTTGGCGATGGCCTCGCCGCCATGTATCGCGACCTCGATGACTGTATGCGGAACATCGTGATCGTGACCATGACGGAGTTCGGAAGAGCCGTCCGGCAAAACGGCTCTTCCATGACGGAGTTCGGAAGAGCCGTCCGGCAAAACGGCTCGGGCGGCACCGATCACGGGCATGCCAGTTGCATGTTCGTTTGCGGTGGTCCCGTGAAGGGAGGAAAAGTCTACGGCCGCTGGCCCGGGCTCGCCCCCGAACAACTCTTTGAAGGCCGCGACCTGGCGCTAACTACCGATTTCCGCGACGTTCTGGCAGAGCTTCTGGTGAAACACATGGACGCGAAAGATGTGTCGAAGGTGTTTCCACAGTTTAGACCTGGCGGTGCTCTGAAGCTGCTTTAATCCGGGCGCGCTGGGTTTCCCGGGTGGCATCCGGTTGCCGATAGTGGTAGCCAGAGGGGTAGTGGAAAACGGGTTCCCCTGCAAAACCTCTGAAAATGACCATTGACGATTGACCAGTGACCATTGGCCATTTCTCGGGAAAATGATCACTGGTCACTGGTCAATCGTCAATGGTCATCTTCATGCTCACTCCTCCCCGATGGCTCAGATCTTCCATCGCAGCACGAATGCCATCTCGCGTTTAACAATCTTCGGTGGAATCTTCGTGGTTGTGGTTGTAACGGCCGCCTGGGCTGGCATTATTCGTTCGGCCTACGTGACCGGCCAGGACGTTGTACGCGAGCAGCCCGTGCCATTCAGCCACCAACACCACGTCGCCGGCATCGGCATCGACTGCCGTTATTGCCACACGACCGTCGAGCAGATTTCCTTTGCCGGAATACCCGCCACGGAAGTGTGTATGAACTGCCACAAGCAGGTTTGGGCGGACAGTCCCACGCTCGAGCCGGTTCGCGCAAGCCTCCGCGAAAACCGGCCGATCGAATGGATACGCGTGAACAACGTGGCGGATTTCGTCTATTTCGATCACAGCATTCATATTCACCAGGGAGTGGGCTGCGAAACCTGTCACGGTAGGGTCGATCAAATGCCGCTGACGTGGCGGGCCGAAGCTCTCCGCATGGAATGGTGTTTGAATTGCCATCGTTCTCCTGAGAATTACCTTCGCCCGCGTGAGGAAGTTTTCACGATGGGTTGGCAGCCTTCAATTCCTCAACGAGAACTGGGCCGGCAACTCGTGGGGCAGTACGGCATTGATCCGCCCGCGAAATTGACCAATTGCTCGATCTGCCACAGGTGAAGTGGAGTGTTCCCCAAATCGGACAGTGAGCTGAACAGGCGCGAATTCCTGTCGGTAATGGCGGCGTCGATGGCGATGGCCGGGCTGGCAGGATGCGCGGCAGCGCCCCCCGAAAAAATCGTACCTTACGTCCGGGCTCCCGAAGACTTGCTGCCGGGTAAGCCGATGTTCTTCGCCACGAGTATGCCGACGTCCGGCTACGGCATGGGATTGATCGTCGAGAGCCATGAGGGACGGCCGATCAAGATCGAAGGCAACCCGGATCATCCG
This sequence comes from Acidobacteriota bacterium, assembly GCA_003223895.1. GTDB lineage: Bacteria > Acidobacteriota > Terriglobia > 20CM-2-55-15 > 20CM-2-55-15 > 20CM-2-55-15. The sequence goes on along the minus strand of QHXD01000020.1, from coordinate 13,631 downwards.
GCCAGTCTCGGATCGACGGACCCCTTTGCCCAGGCATCGCTGCTCGGCCTCTACGACCCGGACAGAGCGCAGATCGTCGCTCAAAGCGGCCGCATCAGCACCTGGGACGCATTCATAACTGCGCTCGAAGACTCGCTGTCCGGCTTTGAGTCAAATCGGGGCGACGGGCTGCGCATTCTGACCGAAACCGTCGTCTCACCGACATTAGGCGGCATGCTGCAGCAATTCCTGGCGAAGTATCCCGCAGCAAGATGGCACCAGTACGAACCGGTGAATCACGATAACTCGCGTGGCGGCGCGCAACTGGCGTTCGGAAAGTATGTCGACACGCAGTACAGGTTCGAAGACGCGGACCTTATTCTGTCACTCGATTCGGATTTCCTGTCCTGGCAGCCCGGTCATCTCGCCTATGCCCGAAAGTTTGCCCGGCGACGGAAAATAGCGCCCGGCGAAAAGACGATGAACCGTCTGTACGTCGTCGAAAGCTCGTTCACGATCACAGGCGCAATGGCAGACCACCGTTTTCCGGTTCGTTCTTCGGAGATCGCCGGCCTGGCAAAAGCCCTGGCCGATCAGAGCCTGTCCGGGGAGCCATCGTGGCTCGGCCAGGTTGTTCAAGATCTCGCTGAGCATCGCGGCCGCAGCATTGTGATTGCCGGAGAGACTCAGCCACCGGAGGTGCATGCTCTTGCACACCTGATCAACGACCGCCTTGGAAACCTGGACAAGACCGTCTTCTATACAGACCCCATCGAAACGAACCCGGTGGATCAAACGCGATCCCTCGGCGAACTGGTTCAGGAGATGGCCGCGGGACGCGTGGATACCCTGGCGATTTTGGGCGGAAACCCGGTTTATTCTGCTCCGGCCGATTTCGAATTCGGGCAAAACCTGTCGCGCGTTCCGCTCAGGATTCATCAGAGTCTTTATTTCGACGAGACCGCCGAGCAATGTCACTGGCACATTCCCGAAACGCACTATCTCGAAAGCTGGGGGGATGTTCGCGCGTGGGACGGAACAACTTCGATCATTCAGCCGCTCATTGTGCCGCTCTATCAGACTCGAACGCTGTACGAGGTCGTGTCTGCGATGCTCGGCAACCCGAGCCAGTCAAACTATGAGATCGTTCGAACCAACTGGCAGAAGCGTCACCCCGGCCAGGACTTCGAGTCCTTCTGGGCCGAGGCCGTGCGCCGCGGTACTGTTCCTGACTCGCAGGAAAAGCCGCTGTCGATCAAACCGCGAACCCAGATACCTCCGCTCGGGGAGACAGTGCAATCCGGCGAGGGGCTCGAAATTCTGTTTCGGCCGGATCCCACCATCTTTGATGGGCGCTGGGCAAACAATGCCTGGCTTCAGGAACTGCCAAAGCCGATCACCAAGCTTACCTGGGACAGCGCTGCACTGATGAGTGCGGCCACTGCAGAGCGTCTTGGCGCACACGATTCGGATGTGATTGAAATCAACAGTCAGAACCGGAGCCTCAAAGCGGCGGTATTCGTTGTCCCAGGACATGCCGATCGATCGATAACGCTGACTCTCGGATATGGCCGCTACCGGTCGGGCCGTGTCGGGGACGGCCACGGCTACAACGCATATACGCTCCGCACGTCGTCCGCTCCATGGATCGCCCCCAACGCCGAAGTGCGCAAGACCGGCGAACGGTACGAGCTCGTCACAACACAGCAACATCACGAACTGAATCAGCGTCATATCGTCCGCCACGCGACGGAGGACGAATATGCGCGCAGTCCCGCGTTCGCGCAAGAAGAGGAGCGGGAGCCGAAGCCGGAAGAATCGTTGTATCCGCCGCACGAAAACATCGATTACGCCTGGGGTATGGCAATCGATTTGAGCGCCTGCATCGGATGCAATGCCTGTGTCGTGGCGTGCCAGGCGGAGAACAATGTGCCCGTCGTTGGCAAGGGCCAGGTTGCGAACGGCCGCGAAATGCACTGGCTGCGCATCGACACGTACTTCCAGCAGGGGCCCTCGAGTCTTGACGTCTATTTCGAGCCCATGCTGTGCCAACACTGCGAGAACGCTCCCTGCGAACTCGTGTGCCCGGTCGAAGCAACTTCTCACAGCGCCGAAGGTCTGAATGAGATGACCTACAACCGCTGTGTCGGCACACGCTACTGCTCGAACAACTGCCCCTACAAAGTGCGGCGCTTTAATTTTTTCCCCTATACGGAGTGGAATGTTCCGCAGTTCAAGCTTCTTTACAACCCGAATGTCACGGTCCGCAGCCGCGGCGTGATGGAAAAGTGCACCTATTGCGTTCAGCGGATCAACAGGGCGCGCATAGAGGCCAAAAAGGAAGACAGGAAGATTCGCGATGGTGAAATTGTCACTGCATGCCAGGCAGCGTGTCCGGCGGAAGCGATCGTCTTTGGCAATTTGAAGGATTCCGCGTCATTAGTATCCAAACGTAAGGCCGAGCCTCGTAATTACGGCGTGCTGGCGGAACTGAATACTCGTCCACGCACCACCTATCTTGCGAAGTTGACGAATCCAAATCCGGATCTCGTGGAGAAGAAATGATGCATCGAGACCAGGTGTGTTTATGGGAACCAGCCGCGAATTACGCGAATGACGCCAAATGGGCGCTTCAAGAATCCTTTGATGCGCCCATTTGGCGTCATTCGCGTAATTCGCGGCTGGTTCCCATAAATAACCTTGCCCATATGTCTTGCCATGCGTGAAGAAACGCCCGAAACCGTATACACGCCGCCGATCATCGGCCCCGGTCATAATTACCGGACGCTGACGGAAAAGATCAGCGGAATCGTGCTCGACCGCAAGGCGCCGATTGAGTGGTTCCTGCTGTTCGGTGTGGGTTTCATAGGATCGGTGACGCTGCTGTTTGCGTTGATTTACCTGTTGGCTCGGGGTGTCGGAATCTGGGGTATCAACATTCCGGTTGGATGGGGATTCGACATCGTCAATTTCGTCTGGTGGATCGGTATCGGCCATGCCGGGACTCTGATCTCGGCAATTCTGCTCTTGCTGCACCAGGCGTGGCGCCAATCCATCAATCGCTTCGCTGAGGCGATGACGCTCTTCGCTGTGACTTGCGCCGGTATCTTTCCCATGTTTCATATGGGCAGGCCATGGTTCTTCTACTGGCTGCTGCCTTACCCGAACACGATGGGACTCTGGCCACAGTGGCGCAGTCCCCTGGTATGGGACGTATTCGCGGTGAGCACGTATCTGACGATCTCTCTGGTCTTCTGGTACATCGGACTGATCCCCGATCTTGCCGCTTTCAGAGACCGCGCACGCAACCGATACGCGCGGGCCATTTACGGAATCATGTCCATGGGATGGCGCGGGGCGGCGCGCCACTGGCACAACTACGAAACGCTGTACGTGCTGCTTGCGGGCCTTGCAACGCCACTGGTTTTGTCCGTGCACACGGTGGTGAGTTTCGATTTCACGGTCAGCATCATTCCCGGATGGCATTCAACGATGTTCCCTCCTTATTTTGTGGCCGGCGCCATTTACTCTGGATTCGCCATGGTGCTGACACTCGCCATTCCGCTGCGGAAGCTGTATCACCTGGAGGATCTGATCACGATGCGGCATATCCAGAACATGGCCAAGCTGATGCTGGCCACGGGCCTCATCGTCGGCTACAGCTACATCATCGAAGCATTCATGGCCTGGTACAGCGCAAACCCCCTGGAGCGATACGTGATGATCAACCGCGCGGCCGGCCCTTACCATTGGCTGTATTGGGCCCTGATCCTGTGCAATCTCGTCATTCCCCAGGCTCTTTGGTCCCGGCGCGTACGTAACAATGTAGTGGCGATCTTTTTCATCGCGCTCGTCGTGAATGTCGGCATGTGGCTCGAGCGCTTCATCATTATTGTGGTCAGCCTGAGCCGCGATTTCCTGCCTTCGAGCTGGGGCATGTATTACCCGACGATCTGGGATTGGGCGACCTTCGGCGGAACGATTGGCCTCTTCATCATGCTCTTCTTTATCTTCATTCGAGTGCTTCCAATGATCTCGATCTTCGAGATGAAGCAGATCATCGACAAGCCGGAGGTCAGCATCGAATGAAGACCCGGAGTCTGCTTTATGGCTTTCTAGTGGAGTTCGCCAATTCGGAAACATTGAAAGAAGGTATCCGGCAGGCGAGGCGTGAGGGATTCCGGAAAATGGACGCATACACGCCGTTTCCTGTTGAAGGTCTTCATGAAGAGCTGGGAATTCATTACTCGCCCGTGCCGTTGATTGTGCTGACGGGAGCGTTGATCGGTGGGATCGGTGGCGCATTCATGCAGTGGTACTCGGCTGTCCTGGATTACCCAATCAACATCGGGGGCCGGCCTCTCAACAGCTGGCCCTCATTCGTGGTTATCACGTTCGAACTGACGATCCTTTTTGGAGGACTGTTTGGCGCTTTCGGCATGCTGGCAGTAAACGGTCTGCCGAAACCGCACCACCCGCTGTTCAACGAACCTCGGTTCGACCTGGTGACGCAGGACCGCTTTTTCCTTTGTATCGAAGCGACCGATCCGAAGTTCGACCACGAAAAAACGTGGCGCTTTCTCGAAAACCTGAAGCCGGAGGGCCTGTATGCGGTACACGATCTGCCGTAGGCGGGTTTTAGGGGCAAGGGTATTCCCCTCCTTGGAAAGGAGGGGTGGCTGCGCGGCCAAGAAAAGCTGCGAAGCCACCATAGCCCGCGCAGACGGGGTGGTCGCTCACACGAAATGTTCCGCCGAACTGACCACCCCGTCTGCGCCGCTTCGGTGGCTTCGCAGCATCTTTTTGATGGCGCAGCCACCCCTCCTCTCCGAGGAGGGGAGCACCCTTTTGCCTACGTGCGGACTACTTGTGATGATCTGCATTTCGATTCTCACCACCGCGTGCACGCAGAATATGGCCACTCAGCCGCGCTATGACCCGTTGGAAGCGAGCGACTTCTTCCCGGATTCATCTTCCGCGCGGCCGCTTCCCATTGGAACGATCTCGCGTGATTACGTCATGAAGACCGAATTTGGCGAAACCGGAATGATCGACGGCAAGCCGGCCGATCGGTTTCCTTTTCCAATCACCGCCGAGGTTCTGCGGCGCGGCCAGCAGCGCTACAACATCTATTGCTCGCCTTGTCATGACTACGTCGGCACCGGCAACGGCATGGCCGCTCGCCGCGGTTTCCGCCGGATGCCGGCATCCTTTCACAGCGACGAGATGCGCATGTCGCCTCCCGGCCATTTCTTCGATGTCATGACGAATGGGTTCGGCTCCATGCCTCCATATGCGAGTCAAATTGCGGCTAGAGACCGGTGGGCGATAACGGCATATATACGCGCGCTTCAGCTCAGCCAGTGGGCCACGCTCGACAGCGTGCCCGAAGATGAGCGCCGCCGCCTGGAACAGGAGAGACGATGATCGAGTTGGGACGCTGGCGGAAGTATGCGCTCACTACGGGAGCAGTTGGCCTGCTCCTGACCGGCATCGGATTGTTCGTCTCTCCCGCGCAGTTTTTCCGGTCCTACCTCTGGGCGTTTCTTTTCTGGTTTGGCGTGGCTATGGGTTGCCTGCCGCTCCTGATGCTGTATCACCTTGTCGGTGGTGCATGGGGCTTCACGGTGCGGCGCATCGTCGAATCCGGAACGCGCACGTTGCCGGTAATCGCGATTTTCTTCTTACCTATTCTGTTCGGCATTCCGCAGCTTTACGAATGGTCTCATGCCGACAAGGTCGCGGAAATCGAAGCTCTGCGGCAGAAGCAGCCGTATCTCAACATTCCGTTCTGGATTCTTCGCGCCGTGGTCTATTTCGGAGTGTGGCTCTTCTATACCTACCGGTTGAACCGCTTGTCTGTGGTCCAGGATCGTACCGGTGATGTCATGCTCGTGAAAAAGTTTGAGAAGCTGAGCGCGCCCGGCCTTGTCGTTTACGCATTAACGGTGACTTTCGCCGCTTTCGATTGGGCGATGTCGCTGGAGCCCGAGTGGTACTCGACCATCTACGGCATGCTCTGGATGGTGGGGCAGGCTCTTTCGGCTCTCGCATTTGCGATTGCGATACTTGCATTGCTCTCGCACACAGCGCCGATCTCGCGACTGTCACTACCTGATAACCTTCATGATCTCGGCAACCTGCTCCTGGCGTTTGTCATGCTTTGGGCATACCTCTCGTTTTCTCAATTGTTGATCATCTGGTCCGGAAACCTTCCGGAAGAGGTCCCGTGGTACCTGAGCCGGCTCCATCATGGCTGGGAATGGGTGGCGGGAGCGTTGATCACTTTTCATTTCTTTGTGCCCTTTTTCCTTTTGCTTGCGCGCTCGAGGAAACGCCGCATCGGGTCGCTGGCGGCAATCGCTGTCCTCGTTCTGGTGATGCGTGTTGTAGACACTTTCTGGATCATTACGCCGGCGTTTTACGGCGATCGTGCGACGGTGCACTTGCTTGATGTTTTCGCGCTGGTCGGAATCGGCGGCATCTGGCTGGCCGCATATGCGCGCCAGCTCGCAGCCATGCCGCTCGTTCCCCTGCACGATCCGAACGCAGCAGCACATAAGGTCATATGAGTGAGCACGAGCACAGAGACATCAGTCTTCGTCTCATCGTCTGGTCGGCGATAACGTTTCTCGTCGCCGGCGTGATCATTCACGTCGGTGTGTGGTGGCTGTTTAGGCTCTATCGTGCGCAGAACGAACAGCGTGATGTCCGGCGGACACGGGTCGAAGAGCCTTCGCCGGTCCCGCCGGAACCGCGTTTGCAGATTACTCCACAGGCCGATCTGACCGAGTACCTTCGCTCCGAGCGGCAGACTTTGAACAGTTACGGCTGGGCCTCCCGCGATCAGGGCCGGGTGCGGATTCCGATCGATCGCGCCATGGAGATGGTTGTCGAACAGGAGAAGAAATGAGGATTCTTGACAGTGTCGCAGCATTGCAAAGCTCCCCTCCTAAGTTAGGAGGGGTGGCTGCGCCATTCAGAAAAAGATCCCGTTCCGAAACGGCGCAGACGGGGTGGTTCCAGAAGGCCGGGGAACCACCCCGGCCGCGCCAACAAAGGAGGCTTCGCGATATTTCTTGATGCGCGGCCACCCCTCCTAACTTAGGAGGGGAGCTTCCGTACCTGGACATTGTTATGACTTTGAAGTTCCTACTTTCTTTATTCCTCCTGCAGAACCCGGACTCGGTCCTCACAGCGATCGGCATCGACCAGAAGCTGGATGCGATCGTTGACCCGACGACTTCGTTCAGAGATGAGACGGGCGAATCCGTAACCCTGGGAAGCTATCTCGGAAACAAACCGATCGTCCTGATGCCGGTTTATTACGAGTGTCCCATGTTGTGCAGCATGGCACTGAACGGCCTCGTGAAAGCGCTGCACGTGATGCCATTCACGGCCGGCAAGGAATTCCAGATCGTTACCTTCAGCATCGATCCAAAGGAGACGCCGGAACTGGCTCTCGAAAAGAAGCGCCATTACGTTCGTGACTACGGAAGAGCCGAAGCCGACAAAGGCTGGCACTTCCTGACGGGAACGCCCGAATCGATCCGGAAACTCACCGGCGAAATCGGGTTTCGATACATATACGACAACTACACCAAACAATGGGCACACACCAGCGGCCTCGTGATTCTTACGCCGGATGGGCGTGTGTCGCAGTACTTCTATGGAATCGAATACGATCCCAGGGCTCTGAGGTACAGCCTGATCGCAGCGTCGAATGGAAAAATCGGATCGCTCGTCGATCACGTTCTCATGTACTGCTTTCAGTACGACGCCACGACGGGCAAATACAGCATCGTCATCATGCGTGCGATCCGAGCAGCGGGCGTAACAACGATTCTGGCCCTGGTCAGCTTCATGGTTATCGGATCGCGAAAAAAGAGGTTTTCGTAACATGGAGGAAGGTTTTCGTCTCATTCCCGAACAGGCTTCAGCGTTCGCGGCACGCTACGACCTACTCTACTGGTTTCTGACCGGTGTTTGCGGCTTCTTTGCGCTTCTTATCGTCGTCCTCATCGTCGTTTTTGCCGTGCGCTACCGCCGGCGGCCGGACCGTGAAGCCGAACAGTCAAGCGAGTCGCTCGGACTCGAATTGTTCTGGAGCGTGGTTCCCACCATCCTGGTTATGGTCATGTTCGTATGGGGCGCGGATCTCTACCTGGACGAAACGATCCCTCCCAAAGGTGCCGAAGACATCTATGTTGTCGGCAAGCAATGGATGTGGAAAGTCCAGCATCCGAACGGACGCCGTGAAATCAATGAGCTTCATGTGCCCGTCGGCCGCGCCGTGAAGATTACTCACACTTCTCAGGACGTGATTCACAGTTTTTACATCCCCGCATTCCGCATCAAACAGGACAGCGTTCCAGGCCAATATAGAACGATGTGGTTTCAGCCAACAAGACCCGGCCAGTACCATCTTTTCTGTGCCGAGTACTGCGGGACCGATCACTCCCGGATGATCGGACGCGTCGTCGTCATGGAAGACATGGAGTATCAAACCTGGCTTGGAGGCTATACGGCAGAGACGCCGGTTGAAGCAGGGCAGAAGCTCTTCGTCGATCTGGATTGTGCGAGTTGTCACGAGTCCGGACGCCGGCAGCGCTGCCCGACACTTGGCGGCTTGTACGGTACCCAGGTTCGGCTCGCCGACGGCCGGACCGTGCTCTTTGACGAGAACTATATTCGCGAATCGATCCTCGACCCGAAGGCGAAGGTCGTCGCCGGCTACCAGCCGGTCATGCCGACGTTTCGGGGACAGGTCACCGAAGAACAGATCCTGGCGCTCATCGCCTACATCAAGTCGCTTTCACCGAACGCGGCGGTGCCGGAAAGGAGCACGAAATGAGTACGATGCCGGCAGCGATTTATACTCGCGAGCACTACCTCAACGCGAGCTACGGATGGAAGTCCTGGCTGTTGACCCGTGATCACAAACGCATAGCGCTGCTCTATCTGATGTCGATCACGTTCTTCTTCTTCCTGGGCGGAGCATTCGCCACGATGGTTCGTCTCGAGTTGATGACGCCGAAGGGAGATCTTTTCGAGGCCCAGACTTACAACAAGCTGTTTTCGATGCATGGCATCGTCATGATCTTTCTTTTTCTGATTCCCTCAATTCCTGCCGTGCTTGGAAACTTCCTTGTCCCGATTATGATCGGCGCCCGCGATCTCGCATTTCCCCGCCTGAATCTGCTGAGCTGGTACCTTTACATCATTGGCGGCGTGTTCACACTGTGGGCGATCGTGGCGGGAGGCGTTGATACCGGCTGGACGTTCTACACCCCGTACAGCAGCCTGTTCAGCAACACGCATGTGGTGTTAACGGTCCTTGGTATTTTCATTACGGGATTCTCTTCGATCCTCACCGGCCTGAATTTCATCGTGACCATACACACCATGCGAGCCCCGGGAATGACGTGGTTCCGCATGCCCTTGTTCTTGTGGTCACACTACGCGACGGCAGTCATCATGGTGCTGGCCACTCCGGTTCTGGCGATCACTCTGGTACTGGTTGGAGTCGAGCGAATCTGGCACGTGGGCATTTTCGATCCGGCCATTGGCGGAGATCCCATTCTTTTCCAGCACCTGTTCTGGTTCTACTCGCATCCTGCCGTTTACATCATGATCCTGCCGGGGATGGGTGTGGTGAGCGAACTGATTACGACCCACGCACGCAAGCGCATATTCGGCTACTCTTTCGTGGCATTTGCCAGCCTCGCCATTGCGTTCATCGGATTTCTGGTATGGGGACATCACATGTTCGTCGCGGGTGAGTCCCAGTACGCAAGCCTCATGTTTTCCATACTCAGCTTCCTGGTGGCGATTCCATCCGCGATCAAGGTCTTCAACTGGACGGCCACTCTCTACAAAGGTTCCGTTTCCTACGACGCGCCGATGCTTTACGCGATGGGCTTCATCGGACTGTTCACGATCGGCGGACTGACGGGTTTGTTCCTTGCGACGATAGCAATCGATATCCACCTTCATGACACGTACTTCGTCGTGGCCCATTTCCACTACATCATGGTCGGTGGAATGGTGGTGGCGTATCTCGGCGGGATTCACAACTGGTGGCCAAAAATCAGCGGAAGAATGTATCCGGAGGGATGGGCCAGACTGGCCGCGCTGATCGTATTCATTGGATTCAACCTGACGTTCTTTCCTCAGTTTGTCTTCGNNNGAGTTCCAGGTGCTGAACGTCATGTCAACCGCAGGCGCATCGATTCTGGCGGTTGGCTACCTGCTGCCGATGGTCTATCTCATCTGGTCTCTCAAATACGGACCGGAAGCGGGTCCAAACCCATGGAACGCTACCGGACTCGAGTGGCAGACGCTGTCGCCGCCTCCTCCGGACAATTTCGAAGAAACTCCGATCGTCACCGAGGAAGCTTATAACTATGGACCTCACCGTCGCGCATCAGTTTGACGACGCCGAACAACAGCAGGAAGCCTCGACGCTTGGAATGTGGATATTCCTCGCGACCGAGATTCTGTTCTTTGGCGGAATGTTTCTCGGCTACACGATTTACAGGGCCATGTACCCGCAGGAGTTTGCGGCAGCGAGCCGTCATCTCGACATTGTGTTCGGAACCGTGAACACAGCAGTTCTGTTATGCAGCAGCCTGACCATGGCGCTCGCCGTGCACTCGGCTCAACTGGGAAGCCGCAGGATGCTGGCGCTTTTTCTGGGTCTTACCATGCTGCTGGGCGCAGTGTTTCTCGGAATCAAATTTTACGAATACTGAGGAAGGCCTGATCCCGGGCGCCGGGTTCACCTGGGCGGGCCCCAATCCAAACCAGACGAGTCTGTTCTTCGTCTTCTACTTCATCATGACCGGCATGCATGCGCTGCACATGGTGATCGGCCTGGGATTAATGACAGTGCTCGTCCTCCTGACGCGGCGCGGAAGGTTTACTCCGAGTTATTACACGCCGGTCGAATTGGGTGGGTTGTATTGGCACTTTGTGGATATCGTCTGGGTCTTTCTCTTTCCACTTCTTTATCTGATTGATCGGAGCTCATGAGCGAAGCCGTTATAGAACGCAAAACCTATTTCTTCGTCTGGGCCGTGTTGCTCGCGTTACTCGGCGTAACTGCAGGAGTGGCGTACATCCATCTGGGATGGCTGAATCCTGTCGTTGCCCTGAGCATTGCCGTAATAAAGGCCGTGGTCATCATGCTGTACTTCATGCACCTGCGCCACAGCGCGCGTCTGGTGTGGGTGTTTGTCGGAGCGGGCTTCGCCTGGCTGGGAATTATGTTTGTGCTTTCGCTGGGGGATTACCTCGCCAGGCCGTATCTTCCCAAACCGACGAGGTGGTTGCCTTAAGAAGAAGCC
>QHXD01000020.1:0-2163 GCA_003223895.1 Acidobacteriota bacterium | reverse complement strand
CGACTCGGCAAATTTCTGCGCCTGCTTGATTGTAACTTTCGGAGGCAACGGCGGCTCGAATGGATCGACAACCGCTTCTACGACCACCGGCCCCGGCGTGTTCAACGCCTGCTCGATCATGTTGCCGCAGTCTTTGGGATCGTCGACGGTAATTCCAGTACCGCCGCACGCCTGTGCGAACATCGCAAAATTGATGGGATGGAGATCGCATCCGTACTCGGGATTACCGAGAAACACCATCTGCTCCCATTTGATCTGCCCCAGTGTGTTGTTCTTGAGGATGAACACTTTGACGGGCAGCTTGTATTTCACGCATGTTGCAAAGTCAGCCATCAACATGGAGAAGCCGCCATCGCCAACGAATGCGACGCACTGCCTGTCGGGATAGGCAACCTGCGCCGCAATCGCGTACGGAAGGCCCACGGCCATGCTTGCGAGATTTCCGGACAAGGAATGCATCTGGCCGCGTTTGGCGGGAATCTGCCGCGCCCACCATGTCGCGATGGTTCCGGAGTCGCATGAAACGATGGCGGAATCAGAGAGACGTTTGCCCAGTTCCCATGCGTCCATTCTCGTTCCGCGCTGCTCCATGAGTTGCCACCATTGCCGCATACCTGTCTGTGCCTTGTGCAGAAATTTGCGGTACTTGTTTCGTCTCAGCAGGGGCAGCAACCGCTGCAGCGTAACCCTGGTGTCGCCGACAAGCCCGACCTCAACGGGATAGCGCAGGCCGATTCGCATCGGATCGATTTCGACCTGGATTGCGCGCGCCTGTCCGGGCTTCGGAAGGAATTCGATATAGGGAAAGGATGTTCCGACCATTAACAGCGTATCGCAGTCTTCCAGCGCTTCCTGGGAGGGCTTGGTACCGAGCAAACCGATGCCGCCGGTCGTATACGGGCTGGTGTCCGGAACGGCCGACTTGCCAAGGAGTGCCTTGATGATGGGCGCACCGAGTGTTTCGGCAAGGACCTCCAGTTCATCGGTTGCACCAAGCGCACCCCGTCCCACAAGAATCGCGATCCGTTTGCCGGAATTCAGTATGTATGCCGCGCGCTCGAGTTCTGAATCGGGCGGTTTCACTACGCCTTTTGCGCGCACATCGGAAATGTGATGCGGAACATTGCGCTTCGACATTTTCCTGGGATCGATCTCGTGCTCCTGCGTATCGACCGGTATGGTGATGTGCGACACCCCACGATAGGACAGCGCGCTCCGGCATGCCAGGTGCGCGACGTTCTCGACATGATCCGGTCCCATGACGCGCGTGTTGTACACGGCGACATCCATGAAGACTTTATCCAGCTCCACGTCCTGTTGCGTATAGGTATGAACGAGGTCGTGATACTGCAGGCCGGTCATGGCAAGAACAGGCTGTCCGTCGAGCTTCGCATCATACAGGCCATTCAACAGATGCAGACCGCCGGGTCCTGACGTGGCGAGACAGACGCCGAGCTTCCCCGTGTATTTCGCGTAACCGCAAGCCATGAACGCTGCGGCTTCCTCGTGGCGTACCTGGATGAATCGAATCTTGTCTGAGCGCTTTCGAAGCGCTTCCATGATTCCGTTGATGCCGTCTCCGGGCAAACCAAATACCACATCGACTCCCCAGTCACGAATGGCATCAATCAAAATGTCCGACGCCGTCGTTTTCATTGCACAATCCCCCTTTCTAATATTTGGACTAGTTCCCCGAGGGTTTGTCTACGTAAACTTGCTGAAGAGTAAGGAAGGGAGAAATGGTCCACTTCGAACGAAAGCGCGGGAAGTATTGTGTTTCCACCGACCCCTCGCGGCTGGACGTTAAGGCCATGCATGCCTATTTGTCTCGTTCGTACTGGGCGGAAGGGATACCGGAAGAAGTCGTCGCGAAGTCGATCCAGGGTTCCCTTTGCTTCGGCCTGTTCGAGGCGGAGCGGCAGATTGGCCTCGCCCGTGTCATCACCGACAAAGCAACGTATGCGTATCTCTGCGACGTGTACGTCCTCGAGGACTACCAACGCTCCGGGCTGGGTCAATGGCTGATGGAAGCGGTGTTCTCTCATCCGGAGCTCCAAAACCTCAGGCGACTCAACCTCGTAACGAGGGATGCTCACGGCCTTTACGCAAAATTCGGATTCGAACCGCTGAAGGATCCGTCCAGACACATGGAGATCCGCCGTT
>QHXD01000019.1 GCA_003223895.1 Acidobacteriota bacterium | reverse complement strand
AGTTAGCTCGCTTCTGCCTGACCGCCCGCGGCTCCGCCGGGGGAGTTGGAATACAAGATCCTCCCGGCTCCCGACCTGAAGCTGATCCGGTGGCGCGCGTCCTCGCACGCCACGCGGCCTGGAAGGAAGTCGATCCTCGTGCAGTCAATAATTCCCCTACGGATTGTTGGCGCTAATCTGTATCGGAAATCCGTCCGGATCCAGGACATGAAAACCGAAGCCGCCTCCTTGCTGGTTAATCGGAGTGGCCCCCCGCGCCTTGAGATCCGCAGTCACCGAGTCCTGCTTGAAGTTGTCGACTCCGATCGCGAAATGGTCCACTTTGGCCGCCGGGGTACCCGGCCGCAGGACGAGAAAATTTTTTCCAAACACGAGCTGGTTGTTCCCCTCCCGTTTGTTGACGGTGCAACCGAGCACGCGTTGATAAAAATCGGTCGATCGTTGCAGATTGCTGACTTGCAGAGAAATGTGGTTGATACTGTTACCCTGGAATCCAGCCGCCTCCGCAGTACCGGAACTGGCTGCCAACACGGCCAACCCTTGTATCAGCGCCCGCCGTGACATTTTCCCTTTTTCATAAGCTTCCAACAGCGTCGAAATCGTATTCTTCATCGAATCCTCCTTCACACAATTAAGAATCAGAATATGAGCTTCAGTGCGAGCTGAAGCTGCCCGCGAGGTCCCGTTCGTCTGAGTAATCACATCCGCCGAGGGGCTGATGGCGTTGCCCGAGAAAACGATTCCGCTCCTTTCGAATGCGATCTGTCGATCCGAAAACAAATATGGCAAGCGTCCAGGTGGCTCTTCCTGGCCAAATCCACCACTCTTATGAAAACGGTTGCGCCGGCAACCTCAGCAAACGAACTTCTACTTCGACGATGTGAAATTTGATATCGATTCGTACGCCCGCTTCCGAGCTTTGTCAAGGAATCCGTAAGAGAGGAATCCGCAGAGCGTCCAGAAGGGCTAGTGCCGGTTGCTCGTATCTCCACGTTTGTTATCCTCGTTTCGCTAATCCCCATGTCATCACTTTGGGCCTGTTCATGCAGGACCCGTTCTGTAGCCAGCCTGCAGGACAATCCGGCGGGTTTCTGGGCGATGAGGGAAGCTCGGTTCCTTTTGGCCATGCCGGTTCAACGTAGGATGGACCGGCTGAACCAGCTCGAACTGTTGCCTCCGCCGCCTGCTTTTTATCGCTAAAGCCCTATCTCCATTCTCCTGCTTCCCTGGATTTTGCACCCTCCTGTCCGGTTGTGATTCGCGTGGGCTTATGCTGTGGCGCCCGCGGCGTGCTCAACGATGTCCGCTTTGGTGCTCTGCACGAAAGCAATCACCTGTTCCTTCTCGGCAGCAGGAACCTTGAACTGATCCAGCGTCGCTTTGACGTGTCCTAAAAATGCGGCCCAGTCATCCTCACTGATTCGCATTCCCTTGTGTGAGGTTTTCATGTCCCGGCCGGTGTAAAGCAAAGGCCCGCCTGCGCAGTGGCACAGGAAGTCGATGAGAAGTTGTTTTTCGCGCCGGACGCCATCTTCGCCCCGGTGCGCCCAGAAGCGTCCCAGCCTCTCGTCAGACATGAGGCGGGGAAGCAGGTTGTCCGCTACTGCGGCGATCGCATCGTAACCGCCCAACCTGGCATATAACGTCTTTTCGTCGCTCATACGTAATCTGCACCTCTCGCCGCTGATTTTGTATTAGCCCAGACTCCGTTTCGAGTCCTGGCACGGAGAGTATAAGCGTCATTCCACAGAATTGGCCAAATTGATAGCTTCTTGATCCGTCATCGGTCCTTTTAGTCCATACCAGCGATCCGGTGCGCTCCACATGAGCATCAATTCGGAGGGATCGGGACACCAGTTGCATGCCTGCTGCTGGCTGCCGGTGTTCTTGATTAGAACTCCGGGACCTGAGGCCAGGACAACGTCATGGATTTCACCTTGGAAATCTGTTGGAAGCAGCATCAGCAATGCGGGACTCTTTGCCCATTTGGAGCTCAACGAACGAGCCTGGTCGGCGGACATTCCGGCGCTACGGCAATAGACTTCAATAAACTGAGTAATCGGGAAGCCGGCAGGGGCGACCATTGTGTTGGGAGGCAACTGAACGAACATGTTGTCTCCAAATTCAGCGATGAGAACGGGCCCGCTCGATTCTTCAATTTCGATACCCTCCCAATTCGGCGGGATAGATACATCCCTGGCTCCAACACGTCTCAAGCGCCTGGTCAGATCTGCCAGGTTAATTTTCCGAATTCTGGCGCCGCGGGGCCCACCAACGGAAAGTTTTGCGGATTCCGGCGCAATCAACCGAGGAAAGCGCGGCATAAATCCCAGCAATCGGGCGGCAGCATTGAGATCCGAAACCGGCTGCGGTTCACGCGCGTTCGGACCTGGTGTTTCGCTTAACGGATCTGTTGCCCGAACAGCTTCAAAACGACCGATGAAGAAGCGCTGGAGAAACTGTTGCGCGAGAGCACGGGTGAAAGGAAGAGCCAAAAGAACGAACAACAGTATCGAAACCACGGCTAGTGCGGGAATCAACAAGGGGCGCCCTGTCAAACTCCGGCGAGACGTCTCTAGCGGGGCCGCAACTCGAATAGATCCACGAAACAGCTTCTGCCACCAGGATCTTCGGTAGGACAAGACCCGATGTCTCAAAGCTGGCGGCGCAAGTGGCGCTGTCCACTGACGCAGGAGCTGACTTAATTCATGGTCATCTAAGGGTTCCATGACTTGTCGACCTCACTGAATTGTTGATCTTGAACGATGCGAGCATGCGACGCAGATTTTCCCTGGCCCTATGCAAACGAGCCTTTACCGTCCCGATTTCGGATTCCACTGCTTGAGCAATCGCCTCTAACGATAATTCCTCATACTCGGCCAGGATCAGGACTTCGCGCTGTAGCGGCGGGAGCGACTGAACCGCTTCGCGGACGGCGTCAGCGATTTCGCGGTGCTCTATGTCGAATGGCTTTAACGAGAAGTGTTCATCTTCCAGTTCCTGCCATCGATTTTCGTCGCGCCATCGCTTGAGAGTGAGATTTCTGGCTATCCCCAGGAGGAATTGTCGAAGCGTGCCCCGTCTCGGATCAAAAACGTCCGGTTGACGGAGGAGCACAAGGAATGTGTCCTGAGCGATGTCTTCCGCTAATGAGTCGGAGCCGGTCATAGGCCAGACAAACCGATAGACGGCGTCGTTGTGTTCGTCAAAAGCCGTTTGGAACTCCGTCCTCGTCACTCTACAAATAGTTACTCGATCCATGGCCAAAAGATACGGTGCATAAAAAAATCCCTGCCGGACCCGTCATCACCATTGTGCTGCTTCAACACTCAGGAGAGTCCGCAAGAGCGTCTTCAAAAAATACCGGCCCCAACAAAATGCCGGGGTGAGGACATTAAGTTGCTTATCTATACAGCAGTGGACAAATCACACAAACGTTTGACGCTCTCGCAGCCGACCGAATTTCTGGCGGGCACCGGAAGAGACCAGCTCTCTAAGATTCTTGGCGCTGCCGAGATACGAAAGATCAGCGCGGGGCAGATCATATTAAGAGAAGGGACCCCGCCGGCCCACCTCTTTCTTTTGAAGTCCGGGCGCGCCAAGTTCTACCGGTTGACTCGTAGTGGCGGCGAAGTACTGCTTTCCCTGTTGGCGCCGGGAGACGCCTTTGGACTGGGAACTCTACTCGCTCGTCCCGTACCTTACATCGGCACTGCGGAAACCACCCGCGATTCTGAGTTACTGGTGTGGGAGCAGGCTCGCATTCGAAGACTCGCGCAGAAGTATCCCCGTTTGGCGCAAAACGCTTTGGTCGTCCACCTTGTTCTGGACGATTCTCCCGTCGCTCTCGTATACAAAGCCGACATGGCCGCCCACCTGACTAAAGCAGTGGCGGCGGCCTTCACCGGGCGGTCCTATATCTCCCCTCGTTACCGCGAATAGCCCGCGTGTTGACACCGTCGAAGGCGGCTTCGTATAGTGTCCATCCAGAGTCAGCAAAAGGTGAAAGGAACATTGATGAAGCTTCAAAGGCAGGTCGTATTGCTTTCCGCTTTGGTGCTGGCGGCCTCGCTGCCGGCGATGGCGCAGGTCGAGAGAGCGGCCATACGCACGGACGGAATTTCCTGTGGAGTGTGCGCGGCAGTCTCCGAATTCTATTTGAAGCGTCTGCCCAGCATCGACAAGATCACCATCAGCCTGAAGAACGAAGCCGTCATGGTCTCCTATAAACCGGGCTCCACCTTCCAGCCCAAAGATCTTCGCGAAGCGTTACAGAAGACGGATGTCACAGTAACCCAGATGCAGATCAGCGCTCGAGGCCAGGTGCAGGAGCAGGCGGGTAAACGATTTTTTATTGCGGGCAAAAACAAGTTCGCACTGGTGAGCGCTGCGAACGCACCTCAGCTTCCCTCCGATACTCCAGTCATGATCGAAGCCATTGTTAATGACAAGACTGAACCTATGGAGCTGAGGATCATGATTTTCAAGCCGCCCAAACAGTAGCCTGGCTTCCTAGTTTCCCGGCGAATAGGCCTGCAAGACGAAGGGACAAAATGATGCAGAGAAGAGCAATTTCGGGTGCTCTGGCACTCGCGTTCGCGCTGTCGATGAGCCTTTTGAGTTCGGCTCAAGCTCAGAACAAGGCCCAGGGCTCGGCTGAGAAGGGTAAACCCGCGGCTTCAAAGTCCGCAGAGTTCACTTTCATTCCTCATGCCGACCTCGAGACCCTGATGAAGACAAACGGAGACCATCCTGCACGTGTGGTCGACATTGCCAAAAGCTACAACCTCGGCGCCTATCTCCTCCATTTCGACGCGAGGCCGGCCACAACCGGACCGCTCAACGGCTGGGCTCATAACGACATTTCAGAACTGTATTATGTGATCCGAGGCGCAGGAACGTTTCTGATCGGCGGCGAACTCGAGAACGCGACGAAGGACGATCCCAACGGTCAGTCCGTGAAAACGGTCCGTGGACCCAGCATGAGCGGCCGGATCAAAGGCTATACGGCGCAGAAATACGTGACCGGCGACATCATGATCATTCCCGTGAATGTTCCCCATTTGCCCGGATACGAAGTCACGGAGAAGACCGATATCGTCAGGGTCGTGATTGATCCAGAGCGGGCGCTGAATCTCAAGTGAGGTGTTCTATGAAAAGCAGCTTGATGTTTTTCGCTCTGGTTGCGGCCGTTCTGATGCTGGGCTACGCCGGTTTCGCCCACCACGGCACTAATGCGTCATACGACCCGTCCAGAACGATCGTTGTGACAGGAATCGTGACGGAATTCGTGTGGGCCAATCCCCACGCGCACATTTTATTCGACGCCAAAGACGACAAAGGCGAGATCGTGCATTGGGCCGCCGAAGGAAGCAGTCCCACCAACTGGGCGAAGCAGGGATGGAAGAAAACCACGCTGAAGGCCGGGGACAAAATCACGATCACGATGCATCCTTCAAAGTTCGGCACTCCGGTCGGCGTCGTGATGAAAGTGTTGCTTCCCAATGGCGAGGAACTCGGAAGAGGGGGAAATATTGATTGAAAAAGAATCAATCGTCGCGCTGGTAGCGATACTGCTCTTCTCTTCGATGGCGCTTCCGCAGGGACGGGGCCAGCGGGGAGGCGGTCAGCGCGGAGCAGCTCAGGAATCGGCGAGCGCCACTGCTGCTCTACCCTTCGGCCCGCGCGACCTTTCCGGAATCTGGCTGGGAAGGAACCGAGTCCTTGCCATGAGCGAGGATCCTCCACCCAGAACATCCTGGGGAGACGCGAAGTTCAATTCCTACAAGCCATCTTACGGCCCCAGAGCCATTCCACCGGCATTGGGAAATGACCCCCAGGGGAACTGCGATCCGCTGGGCATACCGCGCCTGCTGATGTTCGAAAACAATCCCTGGGATTTCGAGATTATCCAGATGCCGGACAGGATGCTGCAAGTCTTCGACCGGCATCACGTATACCGTCAAATCTGGACGGACGGGCGAGAGCTACCCCGGGATCCGGACCCACGGTGGATGGGATACTCCGTCGGCAAGTGGGATGGAGACACGCTGGTCGTGAACTCGGTCGGTTTTGACGACAGAAGCTGGCTCGATCATTTTGGTAATCCGCACAGCGACCAGATGCGTCTCGAGGAGCGTTACCGGCGCGTGAACCACGACACAATCGAACTCGTCATGACGATCACGGATCCGATGACTTATACGAAACCCTGGGTGAGCGACAAAAAAATCCTCACATGGCAAAACATCAAAGAGTTTCCCGATGAACTCTTCTGTGTGCCGTCGGAAGAGCAGGCGTTCAACAAGCGAGTCCGAGATCCCGCAGGTGGTTTGATCAACAAATAGCCATAGTCTTACGGGCGTCCATCGTCGCCGATGGTAGGCACGAGATTCTCGAGATCTTTTTCATTCTCCAGGCACGCATGATCGAAAATATAGTCACCGATCTGGCGCTTGAGGACTTTCTTCGAGGTAAATGGCTTCACGAAAAAGACCGGGTCATCATAAGTAACAATGAACTCGAGTGTGTCCGGGTCGGCCAATCGGAATCGCTCGGTCAGATGCAACTTGTCGCTGTGCTCGTGACCGGCCAGATCCAGCCAGGTCCGATCATTGATGCTGATTGTGTCGACGACCAGCGTATTTCCCTCCCACTTTCCTACCGAATATCCGTACCACGCCGGATAGTCCCTGGCATCCGGCGGATGATCGCGGCCATCGGTGTAGATCAAGCGAAAGATATGCTCAGACTCGCTGAGGACCGCAACGACATCCGGGCGCTGAATAATCATGCTGGGATGCGCTCTCGCTGTCATTCTCGTAGGCCCCGGCGGCAGACATTGCGCATTGGGATCCTTGGCATGATCGACCTTCTTATATCGCTCGGCTCCATAGGGTGTCAGAACGAGCTGCTCTCCAGGCAGCGTGTCCTTTGAGATGTCGCTGATAGAGCCGCCAAACCATACACCCGTCAGATCCGCATGGGGAGCGGGAGGCTGGGGGTCGCCCTTATACCACCAGGCCCCGACAGCAGGCTTAGGTTTGCGCGGCTGGGCCCCGCGACCTTGCGCCACGGCAGGAGTGGCGATTGTAATGAAGACGGCAAACACGGTCGCCGCGGTACCGATCGAAATAAGCGAACGCTTGTTCATAGCCAATCTCCTAATCCAGAATACAGTCTCATTCGTGAGCTTCGCGTACACATAGTTCAATGTGAACTTTGCTTTGACAAGCAAATTGCGCGATGCGTAACTGAACCTGGAGGATATTCCGATGAGAGCGTGGTTGACGGTCTTTCTTGCTGCACTCTTTTTAGCGGGCGTTGGCATCCTTCAACACCGGTAACGGTCAGGGCGTGAATCTGACCGGATCGTCGACCTTCTCGTTTTATATCGACTACAACACGGGCGGCAGTTTTGCAGGCAGAGAGAAGACCGCCGACGCAGCTCTCAAACTGGATTTCGACACGGTGGTCCCCGGTCACGGACCCGTTACCAACCGCGCCGGATTCGTGAAATGGCGGTCGGATATCACGGCCATACGAAGCCGGATCACCGGCATGCTCCGCGAGCGCAAGACCAAAGAAGACATAAGCAGGATGCTGGTCACTGAATTCGGCTGGGACCCGATGGGCAGAGCCATGCAAAGCTCGCTCGACGGGATGATGGCGGAGTTGAAGCCCTAGCGAGAGGCACGTAGGATTGCGCAATATTCCCCTCCTCTGCGAGGAGGGGTGGACGCACCATTAAGAAGAAGTTCCCGTTCCGATATGGTGCGGCCGGGGTGGTCAGTTCGGCGAAACGTGGGCGCGCCGGTCTCACCACCCCGTCACCCTCACATTCCCTCCTCGTGAGGCTGAAGTGTCCAAATTACGCCGCCATCGCTAGCCGCGGAGCGGCGACAGAGTGTAGCCCCGGGCGCGAGCCCGGGGTTTCCTTTCGAAAGGATCTCAGCCCGGAGGGGCGAAAGAGTCCTCGCAATCTTTCGCCCCTCCGGGGCTGCGTTCCAAAACGACACCTACCCCGGGCTTGCGCCCGGGGCTACACTCTGCCGCCGCTCCGCGGCTGAATACGGACGCGGGTTTCAGCGCGAATTCCGCACTTCCCGGAGCTTTTTGCCTTCCGCAGGACTCGTACAAAACATTTCTTCAATGAGTGGCGGTCCTTTCACATTTGCAACGCTCTACATGGTGAGAGCGCAAATATGCAAAGAAAGGAAGATCTATGTCATTGAGAAAGCTTGTTCGAATGTCCGTCATCCGTGCTGCAGCGATGCTGCTGACATTGACGCCGATGGCACTCCACGCCGACTGCCTGCCATCGGTACCCAATGGTTGGTCCATCCCCTTTACTATGTCTTCGCACGGCATCCATCACGTGGTCAGCGACACGACTGGAACTTTCACCAGTTCCTTCTTTTTCGGCACCGCTTACTTCACCGCCACCAAGAACCGGCAGTTGTTCAGCGACCGGCTTGCGAACTGCGGACAGTGGTGTTTCCCTTATCAGCCCTTTGACTACGCCAAGGCGGATTCTATCGGCGTGCAGATCGCGCAAAATTTTTTCATGTCACCGCCGAGCAAGAGTGTGACATTGACACTGAATTCGTGGGGCGGCGGGAGATTGTCTTTCGACGCACGCTGCGATCCCGATACGAACCTGCTCTACGGATCTCTCAACCGGGACACAATGCTGGTGATCAGCTTCGGAACACCCTACTACGATCAGCCTCTGCACTGATCGCAGGAGCGGCGACAGAATCTTGGGTTTAGCACGTAGCCGTGGGCTTTATGCCCGCGTTCAAGTACCGCCAGAAGAATTCTTTAATTGTGTTTGAACGCGGGCATAAAGCCCACGGCTACGTGCAGACCGCCGATGTTTTCCTTTTGATCTGCCTTCAATGTCCAACGTCGTGCACGCCACCAGACTGAGGACTGCCATTGGGGTCCCAGCCCACCATCATTCCACCCTGCAGCATCAGGAAACATCGGGAATCGAACTTTCCAGCTCGAAGTAGCTGTTGAGGTTCAGCGCCGCTGATTTCGGTATTCCGTTGATCGTCTTGTCTGAACGGTGACAGGTCCGGAAAACGCATTGTGACCTGGCCATCGTAGGATAAGTAACGGACTGTTTCTCCGACCTTCATTGCCGGCATTGGGTTCGGTAGAATGGCGTGCTTCCCCTCTTCAAGCCGAATGAGGATTTCGTGATCGGCAGTTGATGCCATGTTCATTTACCTCCGCTTGCGGTGTTCGCCAGTAATTGTTTAAAGCGTATATCGTCGCGAAAGTCCGCCAGATCAGGGTGCCGGTCCAGTTCACGTAACAAATCCGCCGTGGCCTGGCGGAGCGCCGAGATTGCGCCGTCCCTCCGTCCGAGGGCTTCGTAGGTCAGAACGGCGCAACGGACTACTTCGTTGTCAGTAGGCGACAACTGTAAGGACTGACCAATCTCGTCTTCGGCTCTTTTGTGGTCCCCGAGCCTGGCTGCGAAGTAACCTACGAACGCGCGCGTATAGCCCCGTCGAGGATTCTCCTGCAACTCCGCCAGTGCAAGATCCATCGCCTGTCCATAAGCAGTCTGTGCCTCGTGCAATCGGCCAAGCCGCCGGTTCGAATCTCCCAGATTCAGAAGATAGACGTACACACGAGGATTCAACTTTACGGCACGCGTGTAGAAACCAATTGCCTCGGCATCTCGTTTCTGAAATGCCCGCACCGCACCCATACTGTTCAGCGCACGCGCGGTCTCTCGCAACTCCAGGGACTTCAGAAGAGCTTGTTCCGCCTCAGCATCCATGCCCATGTTGTCCAGTGCCGCCGCCAGATTCGTATATGCATCGTACATTCCGGGCGCTCGATCGATGGTTTTCTTGAACTGTTCGGCAGCTTCGGGATACCTTCCGCGGTAGTAGTAGAATTCGCCCAGGTCTTCGTACGACTCATAGTAAGAAGGATCGATCGCGATCGCTTTTCGGTAAGCCTCAATTGCCTTCTCCGGCCTGTCGAGCTTGTCGTAGATGCTCGCCACACGGAGGAAGGCATCGACGTTTCGCGGCTCGAGCTCCTGCACTCGGCGATAATCTTCCAGCGCACTTTCATACCGGCTTGTCGTTTCGTTCAATAAGCCGGCCGCGATGCGCACTCTCGCCGAGTCGGGGTTGAGACTCTCGGCCATTTGAATGTGTTGCCGGGCTTTCGCAAGATAGTCAGCGTCTTTCAGCGCATTGAATTTCCTGATCTCCGCCTCCGCCAATCGGGCCAGCGGCAAGGGGGACCGAGGATCCAGGCGCGCCGCTACTTCAAATGATGTGATCGCATCATCGACGTTCGCTCCACTACTTTGCAAAATGTACAACCCCCGGCCGTACGGGACTGTGGCGGCGGGAGACAGAGTGTCCTTCGGCGCCTCGTGGCTCAGGTTGAATGCGAGTGAGACGTAGCCGACCAGAGCCGAAGGCAAAGTTCCGAAGGTTGCGGCGCTGTAACGGCCGGAGAAATCGCGCACGTGAGTCTCGGTTTCGAGGTCGACCACTGATCCTTGCGCCACGAACTGCGCACCCTCGCGGCGGATCGTCACCTGCATCGCATGGGTCGCATGCAGGATTTGCCGCGCCTGTTGCGGGGTCTCGATTCGCATCCTGATAGATTCGGAAGGCGGGATCACGATCATCGTGCGGTCTCCCGCCGGCAAATGTCGCAGCCGGTCAGCTGCGTCTTGCAGGACCCCGCTGCCGAGCGGCGCTGCGTCCGGGCCGTTCAACGGAAGAACTGCCAGCCGAACATTGGCCGGCCTCGCAAAGTCCCGGAGCCATTCGCGAACCGGCGAAAGCAGCAGCATTACAAAAACGAGGAGTGCCAGAGCGAGTAAAGGCGCCTTTCGGATGGGTCTTCCTACCAGATCGGCGAGCACACGGCTTGCATCAATCGGACGCGCGGCGGGCGAGGCATTGAGACACCGCGAAGTAACAGAGACCCAACGTGCGTGAAGCGCCTTGTTCCAGTTCGCGGACGCCGTCAGATTTTTTACGCCATCCTGCAAATTTTCGTCGGAGGACAAGCGGCCGGCGACGATCTCATACAGGATCACGCCCAAAGCGTAGATGTCGGACGCAACCGAAGCCTTCTCCCCCTCCCATAATTCCGGCGCCATGTACCGAGGCGTTCCGGCCGCTTCGGCTGTCTCCGCTATGTCAACCGCCAATCCGAAATCAGTGATAACGATGCGCAGGTCTTTATCGAGAGGCCGGCACAGAATGACGTTATCGCTCTTCAGGTCCCGATGAATCACTCCGTTTCGATGAGCTTCGGCCAATCCTGCACACAGCTGCCGCACAATTTCCAGGGCCTCATCGGAAGTAAGGCTACCGCGCGAGTACAGGAGAGCTGACAGTGTTTCACCTTCGAGCAGCTCCATCGTCAGAAAGTCAATCTCGCCATATTCTGTTTGCGCCGTATGAATCTCATTGACGAGGCAGACATTGGGATGGCGCACTCGAAGGGCTCCTTCGAGCTCAGGTGAAAGGAGGCGTTGAAAGCCGGGCTTGGCAGACTTGATGGCGATCCGCTGATTGCGTTTTCGGTCGAAGGCCTCGTAAACGACTCCCATTCCACCCTCGCCGATTTCACGGATGAGCTCGAACCGTTCCGAAATGACTTGTCCAACCTGAAATGCCCGAGCAAGGTGTTTGAACGCGATCATCGGGTGGAGCAGGAAGCTGCCCATGCGGGCTTCCCATTCGATCGTTTCAGCAACTTCCTGATAGAGTTGCGAATCGTTTCCGCAGGTATTGCGCAGATAGCCCTCGCGTTCGGTGGAAGGGCGCTGAAGCGCCCTTGCCACAACGCTCATCACCCTTTCGTCGCGTTCGCTGCTGTTTTCCATGGCTCTTCTGCGCTCAACTGCTCAAATAACCATTTGCGCGCGCGATACCATTCGCGTTGCAGAGTGTGCAGCTTGAGATTCAGCGCTTCGGCTGCTTCTTCGTCAGTCAGCCCGAGGAAGAATTTCAACTCCACAACCGCGCGTCTCTGCTGCGACTTCTTTTCAAGTTCATCGAGGAGGCAATCGATGGCAATCGCAAGTTCCAACGGCGTGTGGTTACCCAGGATTCGTTCGGGAACGCCTTCCATTCGCATGAACTCAACGGTGGGTCTGGACCGGGCATGGTCGATCAAATACCGGCGCATTACCCGGGCCGCCAAAGCGTAGAAGTGCCCGCGATCCTGCCAGTCGATGTTCTTCGCCGCAGCCAGCCTGAGAAATGCTTCATTCACCAGTGCTGTGGGCTGAAGGGTGTGTCCTGGCCGTTCTCCGCGAAAGCAGCGCGCCGCAATCCTGCGCAAGTCCGGCATCAGCAATTCGAAAAGTGTGGAACCTGCAGCCAGGTTGCCATTCTGCCATTGGCTTGAGCAATCGCGTGATTTCATCAGGATTATCAGCCACGACTTCCAATGATCAATCGGTCAAACGCCGAAATTATAGCGCAGGGACCTACAGAGGAAGAACCGGCGTCCCCAGAAAAAAAGAGAAAATTCCCTTTCTCGCAATGCAAAACCGCGTCCTTCGTCTCACAATAGGCGTACATAAAAAAGGAGGGGAGAATGGCTTCAAAAAAACGCAAGACGATCCCAGGCAGTGAAAAGAAGGCTTTACCGAACGCAAAGACGGTGGGCAAAGTCGATCCGGAGGAGAGAATCGAAGTCACGGTCGTGCTCCGGCCACGGACCGCGAGCAGTCAGGGTGCACGGAAGGCAGCCGCCGAGGAAGCCATGAGTTCCGGCACGCAACTTCCGGAACAACGGCAATACCTGAGCCGTGAAGCCTTCGCGGCCGAGCGCGGCGCCGACCCGGAAGACGTAGCGAAAGTCGAGAGCTTCGCTCAGAGCCACAATCTGACTGTCGTCGAAGCGAGCATTCCCAAGCGAAGCATCCGCCTGGCTGGGACGGTGAAGGATCTGACCGCGGCTTTTCAACCAAACCTGAAGAAGTCCAAAGTCGGCAACCGGATCGTGCGCATGAGAACAGGCGGCATCTCCGTACCGCAGGACCTGGCAGATATCGTCGTTGCTGTCCTGGGCTTCGACGATCGGCCGGCTGCCAGGCCGCATTTGCGATTTTTGAATGGCGCTGTTGCCGGCGTCCGCGGTTCGCGGGCTGCAACAGGCAAACGCAAGAAGCAAACGAGCGGTGCGAAGGCAGTCGCGCACAATGCACCCAACGGAAGCTTTACCCCGCCGGAGGTAGCGAAACTGTACAGATTCCCCAGCAGTCTAAAAGGGGATGGCCAATGTATCGGCATCATCGAGTTGAATGACTTCGACGCACAGCATAAACCGACCGCGACTGGTTTTAGCCGCACCGACCTGCAGAAATACTTCACCTCGCTCGGATTGCCCACGCCGAATGTTGTCGCGGTCGGAGTTGCGAGCAACGGTAGCGTCGGGGCGAACGTACCGGGGCCGGACCCGAATGCGGACGGCGAGGTCATGCTCGATATCGAGGTGGCTGGTGCAGTAGCACATAAGGCGACCATCGCCGTGTACTTCGCTCTCAATACTGATGATGGTTTCCTGGCTGCAGTCAACACCGCATTGCACGATCAGGTGCGCAAACCCTCCGTAATTTCCATAAGCTGGGGATCCGCAGAAGATTTCAACACGATCCAGGCTCGTAACGCCTTCCATCAGGTTCTGCAGGATGCCGCAGCACTGGGTGTGACCGTTTGCTGCTCGTCCGGCGATGACGGGTCCTCCGACATTCGTAACCCGCAAGACAGGGATGGCCGCCCCCACGTTGACTTTCCGGCGTCGAGTCCGTTCGCCCTGGCCTGCGGCGGAACGAATTTACGAGGCACTGGAACGGCGATCGCCAGCGAGGTTGTTTGGAATGACGGCCGGGGAGCCACCGGTGGTGGAGTCAGTAATTTCTTTCCGCGCCCCGGTTATCAGTCCAAGTCCAAAGTCCCCAAATCACCGGCGGGCAAAACCGGACGCGGTGTTCCTGATATTGCCGGCGATGCTGATCCTAACACCGGGTACCAGGTCACGCTTGTGGGTGGTAAGAAGGGCGTCATCGGCGGAACCAGCGCGGTCTCGCCACTGTGGGCAGGCCTGATAGCGTTGATGAATCAAAAGCTGAAGACCCTCGGCAAACCGGCTGTGGGATTCCTTAACCCGCTGCTGTATCAACAGCCATCCGTGGCGGGAGCTCTTCACGATATTTCGCAAGGCAACAATGACATCGAAGGTCTGAACAAGTACAAGGCCCGCGCCGGATGGGATCCCTGTACCGGTCTCGGC
This sequence comes from Acidobacteriota bacterium, assembly GCA_003223895.1. GTDB lineage: Bacteria > Acidobacteriota > Terriglobia > 20CM-2-55-15 > 20CM-2-55-15 > 20CM-2-55-15. The sequence continues at coordinate 1,007 of QHXD01000019.1, read as the reverse complement.
ACGCCCGACGGTACAAAGTTATTGGCCGCTCTCGGCGGTTGAGAAAAATGGGGTCGTAGCCCTATTTACCTATTTTTTGCGGCAGCACTAACTGGCAAAATTGGAAAGTTCGTCCGCCGCAAAAATAGGTAAATAGGGCTACGACTCCATTTTTCATTCCCCGTGTTATAGTTCGGGCACTTTAATGAGCGCCACTGTAGTTAATGGGGTTAAGTCCGGTGTCAGTGCGTCCGCGACGAGTTCGATTTTCCGCGGCTTAATTACAGTTCTCGCCGCCACAATTATCTGGTTCTCGCCAATGCCGGCCGGAGTTGAACTGCGAGCATGGCACCTGTTTGCGATCTTCTCCGGGACGATCATTGGATTAATCCTTCAACCGGTGCCCATGGGTTCTGTAGTGCTTATCGGAACCACCGCCACGATGCTCACAAATACGCTGACGCTCAGTGAGGCGATGGCCGGATACATGAATGGGACGGTGTGGTTGATCGTTGCGGCGTTCCTGTTCGCAAGGGCGTTCAGCAAGACCGGCCTGGGCCGTCGCGTTGCGTATTCGTTCATACGCGCGTTCGGCACCCGGACGCTGCGTTTGGCGTACGCATTGGCCCTGACCGACCTAGTGCTGGCGCCCGGCATTCCATCCGGAGCCGCCAGAACCGGAGGCGTGCTATATCCCATCGTGAAGAGCCTGGCGTCGACGTACGGATCCGAACCCGGTCCTACGGCGGGGCGCATCGGCACTTTTCTAATGCTCAGCGCCTATCAAGTACACGCAGTCACGTGCGCTATGTTTCTGACATCGATGGTGGCCAACCCGCTGATCGCGGAGCTCACGCAGAAAACTGTACACATTCAGATCACATGGGCCGGCTGGGCCATCGCCGCGCTCGTTCCAGGTTTGCTCTGTCTCGTCGCCATGCCCTACCTCGTCTTTCGGCTGACAAAGCCTGAGATTCGTGACACGCCTGAAGCGGCGGATCTGGCAAGGGCGGAATTAGCCAAAATGG
>QHXD01000446.1:4136-8295 GCA_003223895.1 Acidobacteriota bacterium | reverse complement strand
CGCTGCCATCCGGTGTTGTGAGATGGTGGGCATAACGGATCGAGTAGCCGGCACTCTCGCTCGTCCAGACATACCCCAGGGTGGGCGCTTTTTCCAGAGCGCTCGCCAGGTCTTTGTCGCTCTTTACAAGTGATGCGAGTAATTGTTCGCGCTCAGCGTCAGTTGACCAACGGAGCAGATCGATCTTGAACGGATCGCCGGCTCCAGTGACGTTCACAGTTGTTCCCGTGATGCGTTCTATCGGTCCCTTCGTTTCTGTCTGCGCGACAATTACAAGAGAGGCGCCCGCCATCCAAGCCAGCACGAGGGCTAAGGCGGGGCCGCGTCGAAGAATGGTGTTCGTGTGCATCGGACCCTCCTCCAATAAATTCGAAACACGAGCATATTAATGCAAGACCGGCGGGCTGTGGGAGGGGCGAAAATTAATGCGGCTCAAGCCACGCCGTCGACCAATTCAGGCGACGTCGCAACCCGGAAGCGGATGGTTGTTGAGGTGTTAATCGAGACAACCCGGACGGCTTCCTCGTCACCCCGCGCGGATCGGTACAGAACGACCTCCGACGGCCGGAAAAGGATCTGCCGGATCTCTTTCTCATCCGATCGAACGGTGACGTTGATTCGGGGATTCTTTTCATCCTCCAGATCCAGCGTTATCGATTGCAGTGGCAAAAATCGAGACGCGACGTCTTCAGCGGTCTCCAGATCATGCGTTTCGACCGTGACCAGCCAGCCATGGTGTCTGCGGCTAAACTCCTGAAGGAACTCACGCCACTGCTTTTGAGGAATTGAAACACTGGACATTTTCTATCACCGTGCTCCCGTACATCCGTAGCAAGACAACTGCCATTAATCAACCGGCAAAGAGATTGCTCTTTCTACCATTAAGAAAACCCCGAAGGAGAACTGTAGTAATGAGAAGACTTTCAGTGTTTTGCTTCATAGTTTTCATGTCCTCGCTGGTTGGCTGTAACAAGGAGCAGGAGACCACCACGCAGGCGGCCAGGGAACCGGTACCTACGATGTCGAATTCCGACCTGCAAAAGCAAATCGAATCGAGAATCAATTCCGATGCCGACCTGAAGGCGGCGGACTTGTCGGTCGAGGCTGACGCCAATCGCAATCACGCGACATTATCAGGAACCGTCGAATCGGACGAGCTTCGAGATAGAGCCGTCGAATTGGCCAGGAGCGCGCATCCCGGCCTGGCGCTGGAGAACAGGATTGAGGTCAAGCCACGCGAACTGAGTCGATCCGAATACACCGAAGAACACGCGCGACAGGAACGTGAAACTGCGAAGGAGAACAAAGAAACAATCGGCGAGTCGCTCGATGACGCATGGATTCATTCCAAAATCGTCGCGAAACTGGTCGCGGACTCGCAAGTAGCCGAACGAAAAGTGAACGTCGATGTGAAGAACAGTGTGGTGACGCTTCGTGGCACCGTGGATAGCGCTTCGGAAAAAGCAGAAGCCGAGCGGATTGCAAAAGACACAGATGGGGTGAAAAGCGTCATTAATCGACTGAAGGTAGCACCGAAAGCATCGTAATGGCCTGAGTATGGACGAACGCGGGCTAAAGCCCGCGACTACATTTCAGGCCGAAAGCTGATCCCAAATGTAGTCGCGGGCTTTAGCCCGCGTTCGTCCATGACGGGGAATTTTGCCCAGCAGTGTGTGCAAAAGTCCCCGCCGGTCCGATATCCGGGAATTCATGCCGCCCGGATATGCGAGTCAGAAGCTGCCGCCTTCGCAAATATCTTTTTGAGGTAGTCCGGCAAAAGGTTGTTCGTCTCGCCGAGGCTGCACCGGAATCCGACATAGCCGTCCGGCCGCACAAGATACGAGGCAGGTTCGATTCCATAACGTGATGCGACATCGCCACTCACGTCTGTGAAGTCCGCCGTGGTCGAGCCATTGGCCGCGATCTTGTAAACCGCCAGGAGATCCGCAGTGAGGTTCAACTGCGGAACATCGTAGCCGCCGGGCCAAAGAAGAAGCAATGTGTGGCGGCCGCGGGCGAAGAGTTCAAAGAACCGATGGGGCGTGCGGGTGGCAACGCCGTGAATTCGGGCGTCTGGAGCACGATCTCCCGCACCGGGACCGCCAGAGACAGAGTGTTCTTCAACCAGCGGGGTGCGGCGATACCGGACACCCAGTTGTGATGCCGCATTGGCGATCCGTCGGCGAAGCCAGGCAAACTGCATCAGGAAGGAAACGACTTCAGTCCTCACACGATGGGCTGCAGAACCCTGCAGGAAAAGCAGCCGTGTTCCTCGATCTGTCCATCGAATGATTGCGTCATCGATCGGCTTGCGCTCCGCTTCGTACGTTTCCAGCAGGGAAGGAGCCGCAGCCTCACTGGCCGCGAGGCCCAGTTTCCACGCAAGATTGAATGCGTCCTGAATTCCTGCGTTCATGCCTTGTGCGCCCATTGGGCTATGAACGTGGGCGGCATCGCCTGCGAGGAAGACACGGCCCTTCCGAAAATGAGCTACGCTTCGATGCGGGATTTTGAACGTCGACGTCCAGATGGGATCGGTCAGCCGCAAGTGGCCTAAGCCTCGGCTGTTCATGATCGATTGACATTGCTCCAGCGTGGGCTCGGTGCCCCACTCGGCCGGCGGCTCTGTCGCCACTAACCGATGGCGGCCTTGCGGCATGGGGAGCAGCGCCGTTAGTCCATTGGGCGCAAAGAATAGTTGAGCCTCCAGCGGATCGGTTTCGCCCACTACCCTGATGTCCGCCAGCAGCACGACATCAGCGTAACTTCCTCCCTTGAAGGACAAGTCCAGAAGATGCCGGACGGTGCTGTGAAATCCGTCGCAGCCGACGACCCAATCCATGCGCTCTTCTTCAACTCGCCCGCCGGGCGAGCGAAGGCGAACGGAGACGCCGTTTTCGTCCTGGTGAAGCGCCATGATCTCCGTTCCACGCTCGACTCGAACGCCTCGGCGCCCGGCGTGGTCTTCAAGAAGGCGTTCGGTTTCATTCTGCGAAAGGCTCAATATAAATGGATAACGAGACTCGAGAGTGTCGAGAGGCAGCCGCGCGATTCTTCGGCGGTCGCTGTAGGCACTTGCGGCGCCAATCCGATGGCCAGCCGCCAGAAAATCATCCACAACGCCCATCAGCTCGAACACTTCGAGCGTAAGCGCGTGGATTCCAATCGCTCTGGAGGTCAGCGATCGTTGTGATGTTTTTTCAATCAGACGGCACGAGACACCATAACGCGCGAGCTCGTGAGCCATGACCAGGCCCGTCGGACCCGCGCCGACAATAAGGATATTCATATGCAGTTAGACGGCTAGGGGGAGGAAGCGACAGGCGAAGCCTGGATGTTTCAAAGCCGGTGGAAGAGCGGTTCCGTCTACTGTAGCGGCGGTCTATGACCGCCGGTATTTCGTCGATTCCAGGAAAAACCGGCGCCCATAGAGCGCCGCTACAGTAAGAGCCAAACGCTAGTTGCTTGATCTAGGCAGATCACGCAGCTTGCCGCTTGCGCTTTTTCGTACGCGCTTCTTCAGCGATTTCTGCAGTCAGGCGCAGCAAGCCATTTTTGAACTCAGCTTTGACTTTATCAGGGTCGATTTTCTTGGGCAGGTGAATTGAACGAAACATCTTGCCGGTTACGAACTCGCAGTAGTGAACCATGCCCTTCCGCTCGCTGTGCCGGTGTTGAGTATCGGCCGTCAGAACAATATCCTCCGCGGTTACTTCGACATGGATGTCCTTTGCTTCGACACCTGCAATGGCCGCTTCAAGCTGAAACTGGCCATCTTTTTCAGACAACTCAAAAGCGGGCTTCCACACAAGTTCGCGTTCGGCTCGAGTCCAGTTCTCGAGATCGGAGCCGGACGCGCCTCCGTTTTGTTCAGAGATTTCGTATGCTCGCTGCGTGACGCGGTCCTGCATCTCCCGCAGTTGATCGAAAATTGAAGTGGGTTTGCGGATCGGAACTCTTTCTGTCATTTTCGTGCACTCCATCCGGTCATCGTTATTTAATTAGAATCCGTTCCGGATCGACTGCATTCCTTGCACTAAAGAGAATACACCTCTTTATGATGTTTCTTATTATCGGATACCTGCGTCACGGAGCGCGGTCCGAGCGGCATGGAAACCACACATTCCGTGCACGCCGCCGCCGGGTGGTGTGGAAGATG
>QHXD01000446.1:0-4082 GCA_003223895.1 Acidobacteriota bacterium | reverse complement strand
AAGGTTCGGGTTGTGGACTTCGAGTTGTCGCGTGTTGAAAGTGTGCCGCGCCAGAATACAGTCCTTGAAGCCCGGGGCTACCGCTTCGATTTGGGCTTCGATGCGGTTGGTCATGTCTTCGGTGGAACCGTTTGGGACGTGACAGTACGCCCACCCTGTGTGGTTGCCGGGCGGAATCCGGCTCGGGTCGAAAAGGGAGGGCTGTGCGAGGATCACAAAGGGCTTGTCCGGATGCCGTCCGTGAGACACATCGTTCTCCGATGCCGCTATCGCCTCGAATGTTCCGCCAATGTGAACCGTTGCTGCGCGCGCACACCGGCTGTCCTTCCACGGAATCGGAGACGACAGAGCCCAGTCGATTTTGAACACACCCGGCCCATACTGATACTTTTGAAGCTTTCCTCGGTATCGATCGTTCAGACTGCTCCCGGCGATTTCCAGAAACTGCCGCGGTGTGACATCGCAAAGGACCAGCCGCGAACCTGGCAGTTCGTGAAGAGAACGCACACAGACGCCCGTGACAATGCGTCCCCCCAGCGAGCGGAGGCATGCCCCAAGCGCCTCGGAAATCTGTTGAGACCCGCCTTTGGGCAACGGCCATCCCACGGCGTGAGCAAGCACTGTTAGGATCAGACCGAATGCGGCGCTCGGCCGGTCTTCGAGCGCCAGCAATGAATGCGCTGCCATTCCGGCAAATAGCGCCCGCGCCGGTTCTTCTCGAAAATGGCGGTATGCGAACGTGCGGGCGGAACGCATCGCTTGCCAACCAAACCGCGAAAGCAACAGCGGATGAGTGGGCATGTGAACCGGCGCGAGTATTTCCGTGGTCAATGAATCCCAGTGCTGAACCAGTTTCCCGAAGAGTTTTCGATATTGCTGTGAGTCGGCCGCCAGGATGCGTGCCGTTTCGACCAGACTGCGTTCGCAAATGACCGAGCTTCCATCGACGAACGGATGTGCGAGGGGAGCATCCGGCTGGATCCATTCCAGACCAAAATCGGTTAGAGACAGGGTTCGAAAAAATGGTGACGCCAAACCGAGCGGATGGATGGCAGAACAAACGTCGTGAACGAATCCCGGGAGCGTCAGGTACGACGAGTGCGCACCGCCGCCGATGGAATCGCTTCTTTCAAACACACAGACGGAACAACCGGCGCGTGCCAGTTCGATCGCGGCCGCCAGTCCATTCGGTCCGGCGCCGATGACGATCGCGTCATACTCCATGAGTTCATTTTATCGTCTGAAGATTGCGGCAACAGCGGGCGTTCTCGGATAGAGCTATACTGGTTACAGGTAGCAGGAGGCGATATCAAATGACCACTCTATTAAAGAATCTCATAGTATTAGTTGTCGACGACGATGCGGATAGTTGCTATCTCTTGCGTTCGGTCCTGGAGGAAGCAGGAGCATCCGTTCTCGTGGCTCAGTCTGTGGAGAGCGCACTCGATACGTTTCGCCGATCTCCGGCTCACGCAGTTGTTGCCGACATCCGCCTGGGCAATTCGGACGGATATGCACTCATCAAGGGGATCCGGGAACACAATCTCGAACATCGAGGGTTTACTCTTGTAATTGCGATGACCGCTTTCGGCTCTCCGGACGACGAAGAGAGAGCGATTGCGGCCGGTTTCGACGCCTATCTTACCAAGCCTGTTGACCCAAGCGGCGTTGTGAATGCCATCGCTGGACTTCTGCGTGTTCCAGACGATCTTGCCGCGTAGGCGTAACGTGTTTCGACGCGCGGGTAGAAGACCCGCGAAGCCACTCGGGACAAAAGATGTCCGGGGTCGGCTAAAGGATTCCACACCCGGGACAAAAGATGTCCGGGGTCGGCTAAAGGATTTCACACCCGGGACAAAAGATGTCCGGGGTCGGCTAAAAGATTTCACACCACCGACAAAAGACCGCTACGAATCGAATCAATCCTTTATCTCTTGACCAAATCGGAACTCGACCGGCAAACCATCTCCCCAACCGTACTTTTGGCGGGCTAACTCTCGAACCTCTGCGTACAACTCCGTATCGGGATCGAGTACACGCCCTCCAGCGATCCACCGGCGTTTTGCCAACCTGATTGTCACGGAAGGATTCGCGACAACGTTCCGAACCCAGTGCGCTTTGTATCCGTGCTCGGCAAGAATGTACAGATGGCCCTCACGCTCCACGAACCAGATTTCGATTTCACGCGCGAGGCCCGTCTTACGTCCGGTCGTCGTGAGGTAGACGAACTGTTCTTTCGAATAGTCATTCATCAGAGCGGCCTTCAAAAGGGCCCTTGATAGGTATGCTGCATCCACTCCGGCCACTTTTCCTTGAAAATTGCCGTGAGCCAGTCTCCGGCAATTGTGATCGACGACTCGTGAGACGCGTACACCAGCCAATCCGACGGCTCGGAAGTAGAGTACTGCTCCCCACTGCCGCCATACACCGGTTCGAAATCCGAGAGCTCGACTTCAACATGAAAACACGGGGCAAGTCGGCAAGATGTCGGCTTTCCCCGTTTTCAGTATGCACAGTCGATCGTCAGTGACGGCAAGCATTGAAAATGCAATACTTAAACGCTTCCGCCTGGGTGGCGGAACTGGCAGACGCACCGGACTTAAAATCCGGAGCCCCGCAAGGGGCGTACGGGTTCGATTCCCGTCCCAGGCATTGAGAGGCCCGTGCTGTAACACCATTAATTAATAACAGAGGCGTGGTGGCCGGCTTTTCGTGTCCTGGTCTTCTGAGAGACTGCCTTTCTCGCCACGCCGGTGCAGAGCGAATCTGAAGGAGCTGTTCATGCACGTCATGAGAATTGTTGCTGCAGCCTGCGTGCTGCTCGTTGGACGGCCGCTTTTCGCGCAGGAGTGGATCCGTTACCAGAACCTCGACGATCGTTTTGCGGTCAGCGCACGTGGGCAGCCAACGATTGAGAAGATCAAATGGAAATCCGAATACGATTCGCTCTTCCCTGCAACAACCTATCGTTGGCAGCAGGGGCCCAATCGCTACACGGCGACTGTCGTCGACTACTCAGATTCGGAAGCCATCTACACGGCAAATCAGCACAGCGAGGACTTTAAAGCCCCAATGTACTGGCAGATCGATATCCTCGGATCTGTCCAGTACGCCGCCACGCAATACCGCCAGAAAGCGGGCGTGAAAGTGACATTTGACGCCTTCCATTACATCAACCTTGTGACAGGACACGAGCTGCAACTCACCAACCCCGATCAATCGCGGACATATGTCGGCATTTATCTGCACGAAAACCGGCTGTACATCTTCGATGCGACCGTTGCCAAAGGCATGCCACCGCCGTTGATTTTTCAGCAGTCGCCGGAGTTCTTGGATGCAGAAGGAAATTTGATTCGCTATCGGACGTATTACTTCAACCGGCTGCCAGAGGCTCGCCTCGGCGGACGCGGTGGGCGCGGCGCGGTCGCTCCTCCGGGGACAGGTGGGCCGCAAGGTGCTCCTCCAGGAGGCGGCGGACCGATCCAGCGCGGCAGGCCGCCACAGCAGTAGCTCAAAGGTCCGTTGAAAGGCAGGGCTTCAAGGGCGGGCAATTCCTTGAATCGCAGTGCAGTTTTCCCCTCCTTCGAGGAGGGGGCGGCCGCGCCGAACTAACAATGCGACGCTACCTCAAGAAATCGGCGCGGCCGGGGAGGTCAGACCCACTCCGGTTTAATATGTTGTCTGACCTCCCCGGCTGCGCCCTCTTTAAGGTAGCGTGACATTTTGTTTGTAGGGCGCAGCCGCCCCTCCTCGAAGGAGGGGAAAAAGGCCTTCTCGAACATTTCTCCCCAAATCCGTTTCTCAAAGCAGAACCCAGGGCAGGACTCGCGTACTTGCCGCCTTCCGTCGCTGGCTTGGGACATAGCCGCCGGAAGTTCTGGTCCGTTGTTCGGTTTTCACTTAGAATGCGCGCCAGAAACCATGATCGGAAAAGAACTGAGCCTTTGGCGTCCTTCAATCATGCGAATATCGGTGTAAGTCAGGAGGAATTATGATGAGGCTCAGAACATCGTTCGTTTTCGTTATTGTTACCGGCGTCGCCCTTTTCGTCTCATCATGCCTACCAATATCGAGGCGGCATA
>QHXD01000445.1 GCA_003223895.1 Acidobacteriota bacterium | reverse complement strand
GGGCTACACGGACGAATCCGGCGACAAAATCGCGGGCCTTGGCCTCACGGCGCCGCAAGTGGATCAGATCGAACAATTTCTCGGAATCCAGTCTGCCAGCAGGTCCGACGTCGTTAAGCGATTGCACGACACCTTCGGCTCCATACCCGGGGCCAACGAGGAGATCGCGGTTCTCGAAAAGATGTCGCACTACCTGGATGTCGCCGGATACCACGACGATCGCGTCGTCATCGATCTAAGCATTGCCAGAGGCCTGGCGTATTACAACGGGCCTGTCTTTGAAACGATCCTGCTGGACGCGCCACAGTTTGGGTCCGTCTTCAGCGGCGGGCGCTACGACGATCTGGTCATGCGCTTCCTCGGCGAACGCGTTCCGGCGACGGGCGCATCCATGGGCGTCGATCGGCTGCTCGCGGCATTGCGGGCCCTCGACAAGGTAAAGCTCCGCAAGTCCACGGCAGACGTTCTCGTCACCACCTTCGATCCGCAAATGAATGACGACTACATCGCGATGACGTTCGAGCTCCGCCGCGCCGGAATCCGGACCGAAATGTATTTTGGGACCGACCGGGCGGGTAAGCAGATCAAGTTTGCCGACAAGCTGGAAATCCCGGTTGTCCTTCTCTACGGACCCGACGAAAAGGCAAAGAATGTCGTTACGATAAAGGACATGTCGGTCGGCCGCGCCCGCGCGCAACAACTGACGGGCAGCCGCGATCAGTGGCTGCAGGAACGTCCCGGGCAGTTTGAAGTGCCTCGCCAAAATCTGGCCGCCAGCGTCAAGGAGTTATTGTCGAAGATCGGTATCTGAACGCGTACTCCTTATAAGGCCCAGGCGCTCGGCCATTTCTCGATCCACGGGAGGACGTTTCGTTGGGGGAAGGTAAAGCGTTGAAACCCACGTCAAGGCGCTCGGCTGCAGTGACGACAGAGCGACGCGTCGAATGAAGGGTTGCCACGTTGTAACAAGCGCGGCTTCATAGATCACTACCGGATGTGTTGCCGGATACTTCTCGCAGAGCATTTCTTTCAGAGAACGGAGCGCGCCCCGGCGTCGGAGAGTTCCCACCTGAAACAGAATGAGGCCGGTCTGCGGGTCCAGGCTGGGCCTGCGCGCCAGGAATTCCGTAACGTCGAACATGCGGCAACCGTCACGTCCGGGATCGACTCCCAGGTCGGCAAACAGGCAGTCGGCTGTGGAGATCGCCGGCAACATCGTTGTCGCAAAGCCTTCCTGCCGCGCACGCCGCATTGCTTCATGGGACGGATAGACACAAAGCGCCGGATGGCCGCCAAACGCCGCACAGACATTCAAATCAATTCGCAGATCGCCCAGAATCGCCTCGACCATCTTGTCGCAACAATCGCGCCAGTGTTTTTTCGGCCTATAGAATCGATGGAGAGAAACGGCCGAGGGCTTGAGTTCGTCCAGCCAGCGGGCGCTCACAGGATCGTAGACAAGATAGAAAAGCCGATCGCATCGCCGGATAACTTCGTTGGCTTGCGGAGTGAGCTGAGTGCCAAATTTCAGGCCCGTACCTACGATTGTTAATGAAGCTGAGGTTATCGTCTTCCACCGTTTGATGCAATGGGCGGAACATAAAGCGTCGATGCCGTGGTTACCGCCGCTTTCGACAAACAGACAAGAGGCACGCTTTGAATCACCGGCCTGCCCAACGAAAATCTTCCGGCTTCGTAGATGACTACTTCGTGGGCCGGACCATACCGCTGCTCCAGCACTTCGCTCAAGATGTTCAAGCCAAGGGGGCTCCAGTTTTCTTGTTTCCTCTTGTAGGTCGGTACACCGATTGCGCCGATCTGCCAGAGAACCAGAGGGCTGGACGTATCGATTGCGCGCTTCCGGAGCAGGAAGTCCGTCGCCCCAAAACTCTGACATCCGCTCGCAGGGTCGATGCCCAGGTCTGCGAACAGGCAGTCCTCGGCAGAAATCCCCGGCAGCATCGTCGCTTCAAAACCTTCGGAACGAGCCCGGCGGACTGCTTCATGTGAGGGATCGACAAAAACTCCCGGATGACCGTACAGCGCCATGCAAGCATTTAGATTTCGTCTGACGGGCTTGAGGACGCGCAACACCATTTCGTCGTAGGATTCGCGCCGGTCCTTGCCGGCCGCATACGAATCCTCCAGTGACTCCGCTGACGAATTGACCGTCTCCAACCATAGCGCCGTCACAGGATCGACGAGATAAAAAAGCTTGTCGGCTCTCTGAATGTGAAAAAGAGCTTCAGGGGTGGTATGAGTTGCGGGCTGGTACCCCGTCCCAACGACTACCAGAGACCCCGCGCCGCGCATGCCGTGCCTAGATGGGCTCGAACTCACTATCGACAAGGAAGCCCATCATTTTAAGGTGCTTGCCAAGCTTTCTTGAATCGCCGGATCTCAAGGTTGCGATGTCTTTATCGGAAAGGCCGGCGCGTTTGGCCTCGGTGTCGTCTCGCTCGAAATTGTCCCGCAGGGCCGGATTCATACCCATCTTCATGGTAAAAGCAATCAGCTTGTTCGCGGATGCCGATCGTTTCGGGGATGATCGCTGCGATTTTTTCTTCTTCGCAGTCGGTTTTTTCGTCGGTTTGCGTGGGGGCATACTGCTTTCCTTTCGATTGTCTTCATTTGTTCAGTCACGGCAGACTGAGAAGCCAGATATCGGCTTGCCTCATACGCACACTAAAATAGATAAAGCGATTGTCTTTAGGCAGTGAGACACCGCCGCGGCCCAGGTCGCGAACGCCATCGGGCCGGAACGCGTCCAATGTCTCTACCTTCCTGGACGTCCGGTCGACGATTCCGATTTGTCCTGTTCGGTCAAACATCAGCCGCCGGTTGTCGCCGAGCCAGACAGGTCCGGTACCTTCATTGGTAAGGTCCAGGTAATTTTTCGTTTCGGTATCGTAGAGGGCGATTCCTCCAGGCTGGCCTGATGAACTTGCTCGCTTATGGCCGGCAAGCCAGCGGCCGTCCGGGGACCAGGACCAGACATCGAACACCATTGATGGATCGGCCATGGAAGGCAGAACCTCACGGGAGCCGGTTGACAGTTCCAGAATGTATGAACCCCTGCCCTCATGGAATCCCGCAAGGCGCAAGCCGTCCGGCGACCACACGGAGCGAGTGTTGGTAGCGTTACCGTCTTTGGTGATCTGCTGCAGCCCGCTGCCGTCCGTTCCGATGATCCAGATTTCGAAATTTCCGCTGCGATTCGAAAAAAATGCGATACGCCGGCCATCCGGAGAGAATCGTGGCAATCGGTCTTTATATATATCGTTCGTAAGTTGCTTTTCACCAGAACCGTCGGACTTCATGACATAGATGTCTTCCTGGTGACCCCACGATTGAAAGGCCACCCACTGTCCGTCGGGAGAAACATCGGGAATGGTGACGGTGGCCGAAACTTCTGTGACGACCTCCGGTTTCCCAAGCGTTTTTCCGGAGGCGGGATCGAAGCGAACTCTCTGAATATTCTCCGTTGCCGACTGCTCGACATACGCCAGCTTTCTGCCGTCGCCGGAAAAACTGGCTTGGGCCCGCTGTGTCAATCCTCCTCCGCTGGTAATCGGTTCGGCAGGCCCCGTCTTCCGGGCGGTGTTTTCGTCTATGGGAATCCGCCAGAGATTGACTATTCCGTCGCGATCGCTGGAGAAATAGAGGTACCTGCCATCAGGTGACCAAACCGGATTCCAGCTTAGAGGCACGTCGCTCGTGACTCGCACGGGACTGCTGCCGTCGGGTTTGATTGTCCAGATGTCTCGTTGTCCCGCGTGCGAGGCCCAATAGGCGATCCTGTATCCGTGCG
>QHXD01000444.1 GCA_003223895.1 Acidobacteriota bacterium | reverse complement strand
AATTCCAGGCTTTTCTGGTCCATCGCTTCCTTTACTTCCTCGGTAATCTTCATGGAGCAGAACTGCGGACCGCACATGCTGCAGAAGTGTGCGAGCTTGGCGCCGTCCTGAGGAAGCGTTTCGTCATGGAAATCCTTGGCGGTTGTAGGATCCAGGCTGAGGTTGAACTGATCCTCCCAGCGGAATTCGAAGCGGGCCTTGCTGAGCGCGTTGTCGCGCTCCTGAGCGCCGGGATGGCCCTTGGCAAGGTCGGCGGCGTGGGCCGCGATCTTGTAGGCGATGACGCCGTCTTTAACGTCCTTGTGGTTCGGCAGGCCGAGGTGCTCCTTCGGAGTGACATAGCAGAGCATCGCGGTTCCGTACCAGCCGATCATCGCGGCGCCGATCGCGCTCGTGATGTGATCGTAGCCTGGAGCGATGTCGGTTGTGAGCGGACCGAGCGTGTAGAAAGGAGCTTCGTGTGTAAGCTTGAGCTGAAGGTCCATGTTCTCTTTGATGAGATGCATCGGAACATGGCCGGGCCCTTCGATCATCACCTGGCAATCGTGCTTCCAGGCAATCTTCGTCAGTTCGCCGAGAGTGGCCAGCTCACCGAGCTGGGCCTCATCGTTGGCATCTGCGATCGAGCCCGGCCGCAGCCCGTCACCGAGACTGAACGAGATGTCGTAGGCGCGCATGATTTCGCAGATCTCTTCGAAGTGCGTATAGGTGAAGTTCTCCTGATGGTGGGACAGACACCATTTGGCCAGGATCGAACCGCCGCGGCTGACGATCCCGGTTCTTCGCTTGATGGTCCACGGGATGTATCGCAGCAGGACGCCGGCATGGATTGTGAAGTAGTCCACGCCCTGCTCGGCCTGCTCGATGAGCGTGTCGCGATACATTTCCCAGGTCAGTTCCTCCGGCCTGCCGCCGGCCTTTTCGAGCGCCTGGTAGATAGGCACAGTTCCGATCGGCACGGGTGAGTTTCGCAAAATCCACTCCCGAGTCTCGTGAATGTTGCGGCCCGTCGAGAGGTCCATTACCGTATCGGCGCCCCACGTGATACTCCACCGCATCTTCTCGACTTCTTCTTCGATCGAGCTGGATAACGCGCTGTTGCCGATATTCGAGTTGATCTTCACGAGGAAGTTTCTCCCGATGATCATCGGCTCCGATTCCGGGTGATTGATGTTCGACGGAATGATTGCCCGCCCCCGGGCAATTTCATCGCGAACGAATTCCGGCGTGATGTATTTCGGAATGGCGGCGCCAAAGGATTCACCCTTGTGCTGGAAATGGAGATCCGAGCGATTGCCTTCAGACGCCTCGTAGGCCTGCTGCCTTCCGAGGTTCTCACGGATGGCAATGAACTCCATCTCAGGCGTGACGATTCCCTGCCGGGCATAATGCAACTGCGTTACGGCCTTGCCTGCGGCGGCTTTCCGCGGCCTGCGCCGCAGTCCGGGAAACGACTCCAGCCGCATCCGGCCCTGGCTCTGCGCTGCGTGGGTGAAGCTGAGAAAACCATTGTCTTCAGGACGAATCTCTCTGCCTTCGTACTCCACCGTATCGCCACGCTCGTTGATCCATGGCTGCCGCAGGGCAGGAAGCCCGTGGCGTACATCGCAGACCTGGCGCGGATCGCCCCACGGTCCACGAGTGTCATACACGCGGAGGTGCGAGCCGTCCTTCACCGAGATTTCGCGCAGGGGCACCCGTACTGACGGGTGAATCTGGCCTTCAACGTAAACGCGTTCGCTGGCAGGAAGTGCAGTATCGAGGTAGGCGGAATCCTTGAATTCGAGTTTGGAAGTGCTCATCTTACGCTCCCTTCGTCGGCATTATCCGAATCAGGTGTTAGGGGTCGATCCCGGATGGATCCTCTCAGCGACTTACGGCTCCCCCGTTGAATTGTGGTTAGACGCTAAACGAACTACCGCAACCGCAGGAGCCGGTCGAGTTCGGATTGCTGAACTTGAAGCCTGCTCCGTGCAATCCTTCGACGTAATCAACCTCAGCCCCTTCCATATAAAGAAGACTCGCCTTGTCGATGAATACCTTCAAGCCATCGAATTCGAAGATGGCATCGCTCTGGTCGCTAAAGTTCTTATCGAAACCCATGCGATATTGAAAGCCGGAACAACCTCCTCCCACCACCTGAATTCTCAGGCCGGCGTAGGGTTCGGGCTGTTCGGAAAGGATCTCTTTGACTTTCTCTTCTGCTTTCTTCGTTAACAGTACCGGCATTTTTTGTTGTCTCCTTCTCTTTACTGGCTGCGCCCTATCGGGCTTGCATTCGCAGCCGCTCATGCTTTTTACTTACTCGGCTGCGATTCCCATCGCCTGCAGGCGAATCGACCGTTCGCGCGGACCATCAAACTCCGCCATTATAATACTTTGCCATTCACCCAGCACGACGTCGCCCTCGGCAATCTGCAGGGTCAGGGACATGCCCAGCAGCAGGGTCCGCAGGTGCGAATCGGCATTGTGCCGGTCGCAGTCCGACCAGGCCGGATCGTTGTGGCGATAATAATCGTCCTTCCTCACAGCGGCGGACAGATAGGCTTTGACGTCGTGGATCAGGGCTTCCTGCCACTCATTGATGAAGATTGCGCTCGTTGTATGCAACGAGGAAATGATCACAGAACCGGCTTTGATCCCGGCCGATCTCACAAAATCCCGGACCATCTTGGTCAGATTGCACAGCTCTTCGCGTTCGTTGGTTTGGACCTTGGCAAGGGAGCTGGCCACTTTGTAAGTTCCGGTTGCCACTTCAACGGTGGGTTGATCTAGAGCTTTCACGAGCGCAGAAGCCATATTCTCTTTAACCCCTTATGGATCGGTGATTTTCAGAATTGGGCCGTTGGTGCAAGCGAACATTATACATAAAAATTATAGTCTTGAAACACAGCCCCTTAGCGGTGAAAATCTATGTCGTGTGGACCTACCTCGTCCTTCTCATATCTGCCCTTGTAATCACAGGCGTAGCTTTAGCCGTCAGGCGCCAGTCCAGAGTCACCCGTTCGTTCTCTGTTGAAGAGCAGGCTCAGGACGCCAGGGTCTATGCCGAGTCGACGAAGGCCTTGGAAGCCACGGTGGCTGAGGCTCTTGCCGCAAAGGCCCGGGATCCGCGGCTTGCCGCGATGACGCAGGAAGACCTGGTTTACGAGGTATTGAAGGAATGCTACGACCCGGAGATTCCCCTGAACGTCGTGGACCTTGGGTTGGTCTACGAAGTCAAGGCCACTTCCGATACCGTGAATGTCAAAATGTCGATGACGTCGGCGGCGTGCCCCTCGGGCGCGGTGATCGCGGAAGACGTCAAGATCAAGCTCGAAGACGCCGGCTTTCCGAATCCTAGGGTGGAAATTGTCTGGGAACCGGCCTGGTCACCTCAGCGGATATCGGAGGCGGGGCGGAAGGCGTTGGGGATTTAATAACAGAAAAAACGCGGGCTAAAGCCCGCGACTACATTGGGAACCATGTTACGTTACCGCCTAATGTAGTCGCGGGCTTTAGCCCGCGTTTCGTTTTCCGTTGTTACCGACGGTTGGCCAGTTCGATCTTCACCAACTCCGTCTTCTCATTCGAACCCAGATTCTTTCCGAACGTCAGTTCATCCGTCATCTGCTTCATCTTCTGAGCCTCGCGCGCTTTCTGACGGGCAAGCCGTTCTTCTTCGGCTGCCGTCTCCGGCTCTTCGCCGTGAGCGCGGACGCGAGCGACGTCCCCAGGATTCAGGATGAGGGTGTGGTCGAAGTTGTCCAAAGGAACGCTGTGGCCGGCGGCGTAGACAGCATGCTTGCCGTGCTTCTTGTTCCACTCGGCAACCGTCGCGGTCTTGTACATGTTCTCGATGATCTTCCTCCAGCCGATTCCAGTGTTGTACGCACAGAATGAAATTTCACCGATCTGCGTCGCGTA
>QHXD01000449.1 GCA_003223895.1 Acidobacteriota bacterium | reverse complement strand
GAACACATAGATGGCGTTGTTGCCGCTGGCCATGTCGGCCTCGGGTGTCATGCTGAATTGGGTTCCAGCCACCGCGCCTCCGCCGGCGGCAATGGCAATGTATTGCCGGCCATTGATCGAATAGGTGATGGCGCCGCCAACAGTCTGCGAGGGGAGGCGCGTCTGCCAAATGACCTGGCCCGTGTCGGCATCGAGCGCACGTAAGTAATGGTCCAGGCCGCCGTTGAATAGCAGCCCGCTGCCGGTCGCCAGCAATGGCGAGTAATTCGCGACTCGCGTCTCCCAACTCCAGACGGTTTTTCCGGTCTCCACCGAGATGGCGTCGATGCGGCCGACCTTGTCCTTGCCCGTCGGAAAACGACCGACATTCGTGGTGTTGTAGACAAACTCGGGCTTTGCTTCGCGCTCGGTGCGCGCCGTCTCGTCAATGCAAGCATTGGAAAGCGGCATGAACATGATGTTGGTCCTGGGATTGTAGGCGCCCATCGGCCAATCCTTACCGCCCGTAAAGGTCGGGCAGATCCGGTACGTCTTGTTGACGTCGGAAATCACCGAAGCCTCGTTCACGCTGACCAATCCTTTTCCGTCGATCTTGGCGATGAGGTTCTGCTCGACCGTCTGCTTCGCCCACAGGAATTCGCCGGTCGCCGCATCGAAGCTCCAGGCGATTCCCGTCTTGCAGGGAATGCCGGTCAAGGTCTTGCGCTGGCCCCGGCGCGCGTCCGGATTGGTCGCCAACATGCCGGCAGCGTTCGCGTCAGGATTGACCGGCGTGTTGATGACCATCATTTCGAACGTGCATTCCTGGTCCCAATTGTCGCGCGGCAGAGTTTGGTGCTTCCAGACAACTTCGCCGGTCCTGGGTTTGACCGCAAAGCGTGTGTTGGTGCCCGCCATAGTCCCACCGGTTGTTCCGCGCTGTACCTCCGATGCGGGACCGGCCCCGCTCGATCCGTAATAGACGAGGTCGAGATCGGGATCGTAGGTGAGAAGGCCCCAAACGCCGGTCATCCAGCGCTTCTCAAACGGCGCGCCACCCCATGTTTCGTCCCCCGGTTGACCGGCCCGCGGGATCAACTCTTTGCGCCAGACCTCCTCGCCGTCGGTGACATTGTGGCCGGTCACGTAGCAGCCGAAGCCGGCCACCTGGCAGGTGCTGCCCGCCACGACGATACCGTTCATAACGATCGGCCCGCTGGAATTCTGGACGAAGAGGTTGCCGCCGCGATTGCTCTGCCAGGCTCGGCGCCCTGTGCGTGCGTCCAGCCCTACGATGAAATTGTTCCAGGTGGCGAAAATGACTTTGTCGCCATACAGCGAGATGGAGCGCTTGCGCTGCCCGTGGACCGCTGGAAACTGTTCCCTCGGCGGCAGTGGGTGCCCGTATTCCCAGAACAGGTCGCCGCTCGCGGCATCGATGGCCTGGATCACATCGCCCGGATTGCCCAGATACATGACTCCGTCGTGGACGATGGGTGTGATCTCATTGAGACCGGGCGCCATCTGGCGTGACCATACCAATTGCAGATTCTTCACATTGGTCTTGTTGATCTGCTCGAGCGGACTGTAACCCCAGCCCTGATAATTCCCGCGGTACAACAGCCAATCCTCGGGCTTGGGCGCTCGCAACATCGCATCGGTAACTGGCACGAAATTCGGAACGGTCTTTTGCGGTGCCGCGGGTGGCACCTGCGTGGGCGCCTGTGCCTGGGCGTCTCCACGCGCGCTGATGGCGCACAACAGGGCAGTACTTAGCAGCAATTCCCTAATCAGATATCTCATCGCACGTCCCTTTCTCGGTTTGTCGATTCAGGCTCGTTCAAGGTAGTCGTCCCACATATCGATATAAACGAAATGGCGGGGCGAAGCGCTCTCACCCCACAGCTCGCGCGCAGCGAAGCGGACCGAATAGACATGTTGCCCCTTTTCCTTGAGCGGCGGCCGCGACCGCGCCTGTCAAGAACTCGCGTCGGCTTGTTTTCATGAGCAACCTCGTGAGTGGATGCTACGCAAAATATTCTCGGTTCTTTCGATAGTCAAGCGGATCCGTTGATCAAACTTTTCGGGCGGAGGCGATCAATCTCTCCAACACTCCCCAATTCGCACGCTTAGGGACGACGCAGAAATAAGTTCACACATTAGGTCTGATCGAGTAGTTCCACTTGGGTAATGTATCGTGAGGTTCGAGTCGAAGTCGACGAAGTTGCTCGAGAGTGGGTTCAGTGCCGGTGGGGTAATGGTGGCGGTCCAAGTAAGCGGAGACGGCAAGTCCTGTTTTCGTGGAAGTGGTCCGGATGAAGTTCAGGATTTTCTGATAACTAAGGAGAGGCTCACCGGCCCAGTTTTTGGAGATTTCCGAGAAGAGTCGATGCTCAATGGGGTTCCACTTGGAAGCGCCGGTCGGATAGTGAGCGACGGTGACGTTGAGATTGAAGGCATCGGCGAGTTGAGACTGGATTTCGGTTTTCCAACAGCGGCGACGACAGCTGTTGCTGCCGCCGGTGTCGGCGAGAATGAGAAGTTGACGGGATTGGGCGTACTGGAGGGAGCCTTCACGCTGCCACCAGTGAGCGATCGCGTGAGCGGCAAAAGCGGAAGTGTCGTGAGAAACGCCAACAACAATCGAGCCGCGGTTGGCGAGGGGTTGGTAGATTCCGTAAGGGATGGCAACGCCGATGGCATCGGAGCGGAAATCGTGATCATGAACAGGCCAAGCATACTGATCCCAACGAGCGCCGTTGTTTTTGAAGTTTCCGACCAGTTCGCGCTTTTTGGTATCGACGCTGATGATGGGCAAGTGGCGCCGTCGAAAACGCTCACGCAGATCGGCAATGTAATCGAACTGGAGATTTCGGTCGGGAGTGGAATCGGTAGCAACTTTCTTTTGGTTGACGCGCAAAGAGTAATCCATCGCGTGCAGCAGGCGGGCGACGGTGTTGGGCGAAATGGTGAAGCCATAGCCAGCGAGCAAGCCGGCGATCTTGTCGGTGGTGCGCCGGGACCATTTCAGGCCAGTGATGGGATCACCGGCAGTGTCATGATCGAGAAGGTTTTCGATGATAGAGATTATTTCGGGCGTTTTTTTTCCGTGGGAATGCGTCCGGCGCCTGGCCGACGGGTCCGGCCGCCAGAGGTTACGTCGCCATCGAGCAGTTGCTGACGTCCTCGAGAGACGGTATGAACATCCAAGGCCAGGAAGTCGGCCAACAGGGTATCGCCGCCATGACCAAGTTTGATCGATTCCAAGCCTGCGTAAAGACGCCGCTGCTGTTCATCGAGCAGGCTGTAGAAGAGCAAAATGGCGGCTTGGAGTTGCTCGGGCAAAACCTCCAAAGCAGTGATATCGGCCACAACCGGAACCGATTGCGCTGTTCGCCGCGACAGATACTGTTGGCGACGAGTGGAACGATCGACCGCCGTGTACAAGTAGCGGCCGTAGACTTCGCTCCGTTGAAGGCGGCCCTGTTCGGCCAGTTGACGCAACGCGTCTTGCACTTCCACATGCAAAGCGTCGGCAAGATCACCGGCAAAGAAACCCTGAGGAGAGCTGTTGACGAAGGATTCCACGGTCGCCAGCAACGTGCCATAGCGGGAAAACCAAACCGCCTTATGCGACCAGAGACCATTGGCGTCAAAACGCGCGATCTCGGCGAGAGTGTAGTAACCGCCGCGATGGCTATAACTGGACAAATAGCCGAGCGGCTTCAACTTGCGGAAAACGGTAAGGCCAACATCGGTGCCAAGAGCATGTTCCAGCTCGGGAAGAGTCGCGATTTTGTGGCGCAGCAGATACTGCCGCAGAACCTTGGGATCGAAAGTAGTGGGCCGCATAATGTTAGAATTCCGACTCACCTCCTTGATGTGTCGGAACTATAACATAACTCAGTGTTGTGGAATGAATCTGGTGTATCGGCCCTTTGAACCGCTTGTTACAAGCTCACGATCTTTTGAACGATGAGAGAACGAATACAACACGCAAGCGGCGGTATTGA
>QHXD01000448.1:6752-10392 GCA_003223895.1 Acidobacteriota bacterium | reverse complement strand
GGTCTCGACGCCGACTCCGAGAACGTCCCGATGCTCGGCGAGCAGGAGTGAGGCTTCCCGCTTCCAGCCGGGCGTGTGAGGGCCGTTCTCGTCTACGTTCAAATAATCGGCTGCCGGCTTTCGCTTCGACCATCCAGTTCGCAAAAGAACCCAGCTGCGGGCCGGAATCCTTCCATTTTGCCGTTCCCAGTTCTCGATGAAGGATACGTCGACCAGGAAGTCCGGGTCCGACTTCGATTCGGCGGTGATGTCCAGGACACATGCGGGACCGATGAAAAGTTGAGCGGAGAGCCGATCGACACTGTTGTCGGGAAGGTCTTTACCGCTGACCCAATGAATGGGCGCGTCGAAATGAGTTCCGGTGTGTTCGCCTGTCGAAAACCAGTTCCAGTACCACGCGGGACCGCGCTCGTCGTAGCGCGAAATTTCATGAAGCTGAAACGCCGGCGTGTTCGGCCATTGCGGCGGCAGGGGCAGGAGCGGCGTTTCCGGGCTCAGGTCCGCTGTGAGATCCACGATTTCGATCTCGCCGCTTTGTAAGGCATGAATAAGTTCGGTGAGTACTCGCATATGGTTTCACTCTTCCTTAAGCCATCGCTGAAATTGGAAGCGGTTTTCCAACAGCGGCAGATCCATCAGGAAAGACTTCGGCCCCGCGGCCTCGACTTTCGCGACAATCATGCTCAGCTCGAGGCGCTCGCGCGCCGCGCGCCAGGCTCTTGCGAAATCTTCGACCGAGCGGACCGTGGCTGCCTCGCGGTATCCGGATTTCTGGGCGATGCCCGCCAAATCCGATCCCGCGGCAGTCGCAGTCGGAAATCCGCCGACCGACAACAAACTCTGATTGTCGAAAACGACATGAATCAGATTCTTCGGCGCGTACCAGGCAAGCGTACTGAGCGCTCCGAGATTCATCAGCAGGGAGCCGTCGCCGTCCATGACGATCACCCGTTTGTCGGGTTTCGAAAGCGCCAGTCCAAGCCCCATCGATGAAGCCAGGCCCATCGCATGCTGAAGGTAAAAAAAGTTTTTCCGGTGGCCCAGCGAATAAACCTCTGCCGCAACCGCGCCCATGATCGTGACGACGATATCGTTTTCGATGTCTGGATAGAGGATGCGCAGCGCCTCGATTCTTTGCATCACGCTTCCCACATCAATTGCCGCGAGAGCAGCAGGGCTACAGGTGTCAACGACGACTCGGCGAGCGTTTGGGCTTCGCTGATCTGCCGTTCGACATCCATCCGATTGGTCAGGTGGTCGTACGGGATATCCAGCGCCTTCAGCACCGGTTCAGTGAAGCGTCCGCCCTGCGTTTGCCAGGGGTCGCGTTCTCCCATGTGACCGCGATAACTGATGAGCATCAATAAAGGGATCTTGTACAGGAAGGCCAGAGAGACGATCGGATTGATCGCCGCCAGGAATCCATGGTTCTGCATCAGCAACGCCGATCGGACTCCGGCCAGATGGGCTCCCGCAGAAATCCCGATCGCTTCTTCCTCCCGTGTCAGCCGTACCAGAGTTGTATCCGGGTCCTCCTCCGCCATATTGATCAGATGGACGAGCCAGGTTTCGGGCAGAGCCGAAACGATCTTCACTCCGGACCGCTTCAACCCGTTGTATACGATCCTGGAATTCTCCACCGAAACAGGCATGGCAGCGGATTGTAGCACCAACACGTATAATCATAGACCGCCGTTGATGGATCAACGCGAGCTGAAGCCCGCGACTACATTTGGGATCAACGTTCGGTCTGAAATGTAGTCGCGGGCTTCAGCCCGCGTTCGCCACAGTGACCAGGAGATGAGCTTTCCAATAGACGCCATACGAAGTCAGTTCCCGGCGTTATACGAGTCCCGTGGAACAATCTTCTTCGACAACGCCGCGGGCGCGCAGTTGCCTGCTCGCGTCATCGATGCCGTGAAGGATCACCTGGTTCACCGAATGGTCCAGCGCGGCGGACCTTACACGCTTTCACGCGAAGTGGATGACGTGATCGAGCGGGCGCGGGCGGCTGTAGCAGATCTTGTGAACGCCCCGGACCCGAACGAAATCGTATTCGGATTGAACGGTACGTCGTTCATGCGGCTCGTGAGTCAGACCATCGCGGAACAGCGCGGCGCACGCAACGAAATCATCGTCACCGAGCTTGACCACGAGGCCAACATATCGGTTTGGCTCGACCTCCAGAAACGAGGATTCACGGTTCGCTTCTGGCCCCTTGCCGACGGGAATCCGCGCCTCGACTTGAAGGACCTTGCCCCCCTGCTGTCGGACAAGACGCGGCTCGTCGCCGTGACCTGGGCTTCGAACGCGACGGGTTCTCTGGTGGATGTCGCCGCCGTCGCTGATGCGGCGCACGCTGCTGGAGCCGAGGTTTTTGTCGATGCGGTTCATTACCTTCCCCATGGTCCAATCGACGTGCAGAACACCGGCATCGACTACATGGCGTGTTCCAGCTACAAGGCGTTCGCGCCGCACATGGGTTTTGGCTGGGGACGGAAACAATGTCTCGATGGCCTGCCGGCATTTCGCGAATACTTCATCCCGGACGTTGCGCCGTACAAGTTTGAGATCGGGACGTACGTTTACGAAAACGTTGCGGGCCTGGTGGCTGCCATCGAGTATCTCGAGAGCGTCGGCCGCATGTGTGGCGCCGATGGAGATCGGCATCAGGCAATCCACCACGCGATGCAAGCCATACGCAGTTACGAGATGACTCTGTCGGATCACATGCTTCGGGGCCTCGAGAAAATTCCTTCGGTGCGAGTGTACGGACTCCGAAAGCCATCGGATCGTACTCCGACCTTTTGCTTCGCGTTCGAAGGCATTCCGCCCGCCGTCGTCTGCGAAAAGATGGGCGGGCGCGGGTATGCCATTCGCTATGGACATCTATACTGTCCACGGCTGATCAAGCGCCTGGGCCTTTCGGAAGATATCGGTGCCATCCGCGCTTCACTCGTCCACTACAACACTAAGGACGAGATTGATGGATTCCTGGAAGCTCTGAGCTCATGAGCACGATCGATCGGGAGGAAGGACTCCACCGAAAGCTCACAAGCTGGCAACTTACGATGATTGCCATTGGCGGCGCGATCGGTGTGGGATTGTTCCTCGGGAGCGCCGCAACGATCGGAATTGCGGGACCCGGCGTTCTGATCAGCTACATCCTCGGCGCATTTATTGCGATGATCATGGGTTATGCGCTCGCTGAAATGGCCAGCGTTTATCCGGTTGCCGGGTCGTTCGGAGTATATGCCGAGAAATACCTCGGCCCATGGGCCGGATTCACGGTACGGGTGACGTATTGGTTTGCGCAGACCGTTGCGATCGGGGCCGAGATCACAGCCGTCGGCCTCTATTTCGGATACTGGTTCCCCGAAGTTCCGTCGTGGGTATGGATCATTGGTTCTGCGGCGCTCGTGCTGGTGGTGAACGCGGCGAACGTGAAAATGTTCGGCACGGTGGAATCGTGGTTCGCAATGATCAAAGTGCTCGCGATTGCCGCTTTCATCGTGCTTGGCGGAGCGCTGATCATCGGCATCGGACAACCGGCGATCGGACTCTCGAATCTGACCGCGCATGGAGGCTTCCTGCCGCACGGATGGACCGGCGTGTGGCTGGCCTTGACGCTGGTGATCAC
>QHXD01000448.1:0-6684 GCA_003223895.1 Acidobacteriota bacterium | reverse complement strand
ATTCTCGCGATTTTCATCATTGTCACAGTGACGCCATGGCCCAGCATTGCGGAGACCGGCGGCCGGCTCACCGGCAGTCCTTTCGTAAAAGTCTTTCAGAGTATCGGAATCCCGTTCGCCGGGGGCATCATGAACTTCGTCGTGATTTCCGCTGCATTGTCGAGCGTGAATACGAACCTCTATCTCTGTACCCGCATGATCTTCTCATTATCGCGCGCGGGTTACGTGCCGGGACTGCTCGGTTCTGTGGATCCGCGTGGTGTGCCGCTGGCCGCTCTGTTGGCTTCCGGCGCCGGGATGGTCGTCGCGATCGTGCTCGCCCTCGAAGGCAAACAGGCATTCCTCCTGCTCTATGGCACGGCGGTGGCCGCGATGTTTTTCGTGTGGACCACGATTCTCGTAACCCACATCCGGTTTAGACAGACTTTGCCTCCGGAAAGACTTCGAAGCCTGCCCGTCAAAATGCCTGGCCATCCCCTGATTGCAATGTTCGGCATCGTGGTGATCCTGGCGCTTGCGTGCAGCACGGCATTCGTCGAAGGCCTGGAATGGACCGTGCCCATGTTCCTGGTCTGGTTGGCGCTGGCTACCGTCTATTTTAGAAAAATGGGGTCGTAGCCGCGAATTACGCCAATGACGCGAATGGGGCGCAAAAATAATTCTTGATGCGCCCCATTCGCGTCATTGGCGTAATTCGCGGCTACGGCCCCATTCCCTTACGGCTCCTTCAGAAGCTGCGGCGTGCTGGCGGGCGGCCTGCGATGATGCGTCGCCTGTTCATAGGCGTAGGCCAGCTTGATCATCGTTCCTTCGTCGTAGGGCCTTCCCAGGAAGGTGATTCCGGCGGGCAGGTTGTCGGTTGTGAAGCCGGCCGGCACGGCGATGGCGGGAACGTAAACCAGAAAGGTGTTCAGATCCGGTACGCCCCATTGGTTGCGGTACGGCGGGTTAACTCCGTCTTTGATAGCTGTCGGCTGGTGTTCGACGGATTTGAACTCGATCGCGTCGAGCCTGTTGTCCGCCATGACTTTTAGTAAGGCTGTCGTGAGCTCGTCGCGCGCCATCAGGTATTGGTAGTGACTCGCCGTGTCCAGAGGACGCCGCATGCGATTTCGTGAGATTGGAGAGACTTTGTCAAAGTCCGGCGAACGCAACATTTCCTCTCGAGATTTGAAAGGGGCCCTGGCGCTTCTTCCAAAAAACACTTTGAACGATTCGTCGGTTTCGCTGGGACTATTCGCTCTCTTCGCCAGCAGTTCCTTCAGCCTAAGTTCACTCAGCGCTTTTTCGAAGACCGCGGTCACTTTTGCGAAATCTTCCGAATAGGGTCCGACTCGAATCCGATCGACTCTCTCAAGATGCCGATTCGCGCGCCCTTCAAACCATTCCTGTCGAGAAATTTTGTATAGCTCCCCGGAACGTGTCCTACTCCTCGTGCTGTCACTGGATCTTCAGAATCGTAGCCGACCATGACATCGAGAAGCCTGGCCACATCCGTCACGTTGCGAGCCATTGGGCCGAGAGAACCCATGACGAACGGCCACCCGTCGTACACCCCGCTGCGGCTGACCAGGCCGGCCGTGGGCCTAATGCCAACAATGCCGTTCCATGTGGAAGGCCGGCGGATCGATGCAAAACCTTCCTGTCCAACCGCCACTGTCGCGAAGTTTGATGAAAACTCCATTTTCATTTCTCCTTGTATGTCAGATCGATCGCCCACAGGCTGGTCTCCCGAATATCGATTGGTGCGATCACGAACCGGCCGTCCGGCATCACGTCGAAGTCAGGCCATATGGGATGGTCCATGACCGACAATAGTTTTTCAGTTGCTGTGCGAATCTCGCCGCTAATTAAGAACGCAGGACCCTTGCGGGTCCATACCGCCTTCAGCGGCTCTCGAAGGCCGTGAAAGATCTCGCGCGGGTTTTTCCCGTCCGCGTCCGCTGTCCAGAGTCCCTGCCGGTTCCAGAACGCGATGGACTTGCTGTCCGCCGAATGCCGCGGGCCGTAGCCGCCGTCGTTGATGCGGAACCGCTTTCCTCCGGACGAAGGTGTCGTCCAGATTGAAATCGCGCCGCCCCGCGCCGAGGCAAACGCGATCGATCTTCCATCAGGCGACGGATCGCCGGCAACATCGATTTCATCCGCGTCGGTCACGCGCTCGGTGCGGCCGTTCCGGATGTCGACTTTCCAGACGTCATCGTTCCCACCCAGATCGGCGTGTGTATAGACGATCTCGTATCCGTTCGGCGAGAACCGTGGCTCGTGGCCCACGGTTCGAAACGTCGGATTTTCGCCATGCAGTCCGGCGGTCCAGATTTCAAAATTATTGTCTTCCGCCTTCGTGTACGCGACGAGCTTTCCATCCGGCGAGACGGCCGGCTCCAGCTCGAGCTTCTCGGTGTTCACTACCGGTGTTCCATCGGATAACGCAATGTTGGAATCCACAAAATGCCGGGGCAACACGATGCGATCCTTCCATACCGCCATTCCGATTCGGGCAAGCGGAATGGTGACGAGCGGCTGGGTGAGCGGCAGGATCTTGGATTCCGCGAAATCGATCTGCCACAGCGAATATGCTCCCGCACGATTCGTGAGATACGCCAGATTGCGGCCTCCGGCGATCCAGCCGACGTCCAGCGGGTTTTCTGCCGGGCGGTCGGCCACCAGCGGGCTTGCGGCGCCATTTGTGGCGTCCACCGTCCAGACTTCGCCTCTGAGGTTCAGTTGCGTCTTGATGTATGCCACCTGAAGAGCGTCCGGCGAAAACCGCGGCGTTCGGATAGTGATGTCGGGAGTCGGATCGGCTTCGACGAGCCGCCGTTCGTTTTGATCGTTCGGGTTGGCGATCCACAATTCCCGGTTGCGGACGAATGTCGTCCGGCTGGTGGCGGACCACGAAAGCGAAGTCGCGTTCGCAATGAATAGTTTTTCCGTGCCCGTATCCGGGTCAATGGCGAACGTGTCCTCGCCTCGAGTGAACGTAATCTGCTTGCCGTCGGGAGCCCACGCAGGGAATGCCGGCGGTTCGGGGGTGCGTGTCAGCTGCTGGCGCGCGCCGGTCGACACGTTCAGGAGCCAGAGATTGCCCGACGAGATCACGGCATAACGATTTCCATCCGGCGCCACTGCGACTTCCGTTTCGATTCCATCGACATCCGCCAGTCGCGTGAGCCGGGGTACACTCAGTACTTTCTGATCCGACCGTGTAACGACGGTGAAGATGTACGCCACGGCCGCGAGCAGCGCAACGGCGACGACAAGCGGAATAATCGGCAACCGCATAGATGGTTTCGGAATTATCGCATGCCAACCCACCGGGCCGTAGCCGCACTCTTCGCGGGCATAGTTGATAGAACCCAGACGATGAACAGTGGCAATGTACGTTCATCTTACCCTTCAAAGCTTTTTTTGATCTTTTGGAACAGAAGCCATAGCGCCCGCTCCCGGTGCGTGATGAAGAGAACCTGGAAAGTCATGCCGAGATGAAGCTCGGGAGAGTCCGGCGCGGGTGCGATCAGAACACGGAAGGCGCCGTTGAGTGATTCATTGAACCGGGCATCGGGACTGATGGAAAGCACGGTCCCATTCACGGCGTTGTACTGGTCCGGTGGGAAGGCATCCGTTTGCAAACGAACCGTCTGACCGGCGCTGACGAACGCTCGCTCGGCAGTGGGTAGCGAGGATTCCACAACAAGTGGTTGGGAACGAGGAACCACGGCAGCGATTGTGCTGCCCTGCGAGATGACTTCACCCCTATGCAGCGATGCGAGAGAGGTGATCTGGCCGTCGGCTGGGCTGGTGATGGTGAGGCGACCGAGTTCGAGCCGGGTTTGTTGAAGGTCGTCGTAGAGGGCAGCGAGTTCCGCGCGAAGAGGCGTTTCTCCGGCGGCGAGATCGCGCAGGCGCGCCTCGGCCTGAGCGCGTTTGAGCTCGGTTGATTTTGCCGAGAGGCGCAATTCGTCGGCCTCGGCTTGAGTCAGAGCGAGTATATCGGAGCCGTGCGTTCTCGAGAGCAGCCTGGGCATTCCGGCGTGCGCCGTCTCGATCGACGGCATCGAGAGAAGTCGATTGTCCTTCGATTGCAGTTGTGTCGTCCACCTGCCGCTGCAGGTCGTGGATGCGAAGTTCGGTGAAGTGGATGCGCGTCTCGAAGGATCGTTGTCTAAGGATCAGGTCGCGCGGATCGAGTTGGATCAGGGGATCGCCCTGATGCACTTCCGAACCTTCGCGGACGTGGACGTCGCGAATCCGGCCTCCAACTTCGCAAACGATCCGTATCGGATCGCCCTGCGGGCGCACGATCCCGGGCGCGCGCACCGAGATATCGATCGGAGTGAAGTACGCCCAGGCGGCCGCGGCGAACACAAGGGCCGTCAAGGCGTAAAGAGCCGTTCCACCACTAGGACGCCACAGCACAGATGCGGTTTTCATTGAGGTCGATGATTCGGGATACATTCAAGGGGCGGTGCGAAATCACAATCGTGGTGCGAGTACCGCGACGTTGATCAATCAATGATTGAACTGCCAGTTCGGATTGGGAATCCAGGTGGCTCGTGGGCTCATCGAGCACGAGGATCGCCGGATTCATCAGGATCGCCCTGGCAATAGCGACACGCTGACGTTCGCCGCCCGACAGAGAAAGGCCGCGCTCCCCGACAACGGTTTCGTAGCCTAGCGGCAGGCGCTCTACAAACTCGTCCACTCGCGCCGCCTTTGCGGCCGCGCGAATGTCTTCGGGTGAGGCGTCCGGACGTCCGAAACGGATGTTGTCCGCGATTGACCCGTTCAGCAGGACAATTTCCTGGGGTACGAACGCGATCTCGCGCCGGAGACAATCGAAGCTGTAATCCTGCACGTCGATTCCATCGATCAGGACACGGCCGGACGCCGGCTCGAAGAAGCGCGCCAGCAGGCTCACGAGTGTGGTCTTGCCCGAGCCGCTTTCTCCGATGATGCCGAGACATTCACCGGCTTCAATGCGGAGATTCAGGTTTTGAATGATCGGGGCACGGGAGCCGTAGCGGAACGTGACGCCCTGAAATTCGATGGAACCCGTGACAGCGTGATCAACGGCGTTGTCGCGCTGCTTCTGCAATTCAGGATCAAGTTCGAAAATCTCACCCAGACGGTCGGCCGCGATGATGGCATCCTGAATCGACTGATTCGCATTGGCCAGCCGTTCGATCGGGCCAAGGATAGTTCCCAGCATGGTGTGGAAAGCCATCAGTTGTCCCACCGTCAGCGTTCCCGCAAGAACCTGGTGACCCCCAGACCAAAGCAGGCTGAGAGTCGACAGGCCCACCATTAAGGAGGACACGGTTGTGGAGTGGACAGCGAGCAGTTGGGAGCGAAACGCGGCGTCCAGCATTTCGTCGAAGCGCGCCTCGGTGCGAACCTGGATCCGTGTTTCGGCGCGAAACGCCTTGATCGTTTGGATTGCTCCGATAGTCTCTACCATCTGTGCCTCAACTTCGGCTCCTTTTTCCATGGCCGTTCGTTGATGGCGTTTCATTGGCGCATTCAAGAGCCAGACGACGACGGCAAGCAGGGGAGCGAGCTGAAGGGAGCGAAGCGCGAGATCCCAGTTGAGCCAGGCCATGATGGCCCCGGTAGTCACAACGAGCAGCGTATCGACGATGACGGACAACGTGGTCGCGCTGACCGCAATGCGGATTTTGATTGCGTCGTTCAGTCTCGAAAGGATTTCGCCCGTGCGCCGTGAGCTGAAGAAAATGAGCGGCAGTCCCAGCAGATGACGGTGATAGCCAAGCACCGTCTCCGCATCAATCCTCTGACTAAGGTGGGTAAGCAGATAGGATCTCAGTCCCAGGAAACCGACTCGCGCCAGCGTTACGAGCAGCATTCCCAGGCCAAGCCAGTTCAAGGCGGGTTTACGCCCGAGGATGAAAACAAAATCCACAAGCGCCTGGATGAAAAATGAGGATGTGAGACCGAGGACTGTCAGCAGGACTGCCGCAATCAAAGCATCCAGGAAGAGGCGTCGGTGAGGAAGAACCAGCGAACACAATCGAGAAAAGGAAGATTTCGATTGAATGATGTCACGCAAGCGAGCCGCCGGCGCCAGAAGAACGAGGATGCCGGTCCAGTTCTTGTGAAAATCGTCCGGGGCGAGCTTGCGGAGGCCCCTGGCGGGATCTCCGATGATCAGTTGTTTCGGGGATATCTTGTAGATGATGACAAAATGGTTGCGGTTGTCTTCCCGCCAGTGTGCGATGGCCGGCAAAGGGATCTGCTCGAGCGCTTCCCGGGTTGCGCGCACCGGCTTCGCCTGAAACCCAACCTGCTCGGCCGCTGTCGCGAGTCCCGCCAGATTCGTTCCCTGCCGGTCGGTTCCCGCCAGTTCCCGTAGTTTCGCGATTGAGACGCGCCTTCCATGGTGTGCTGCAGCCATCGCCAGGACTGCCGGCCCACAATCTGTCGCGTCATGCTGTTGCACGATCGGGTAACGCATAACGCGGCTGGATAATGCACATGGAGGGCCGTTCACATAGAAAGAACTTAGCGTCAAAAAAGTTCGCGTAATTCGCGGCCTTCGCGGCTATTAATCAGCCTTTTCCAGGAAAGTTGTGGTTGTCCGAAATTGAAGAGCAGCGCGAGCTCGAGATTGGTGGCTTTGAGATAGGAGAGAGCCTGGGCCATGTGAACATCAGCAATTGCATT
>QHXD01000447.1 GCA_003223895.1 Acidobacteriota bacterium | reverse complement strand
CCGTGTTTCCACAAGCTGTGTTGATTCGGTGGTCTCCATTGAGGTGCAGGATGACGGATGCGGCATTTCGACGGCAAAGCTTGCAGCCCTTCGGGAAAGCATTGCCAGCCGAGAATTTTCCCCTTCCGACGGGGTTGGCCTGGGTCTTGCGATTGCCAGCAAAGTGGTCGCTGATCACGGTGGAAGGTTCACCGTTGACAGTGTGTTAGGGACGGGAACCCGATGCGTCATCGGGCTTCCGGCTTGTTGACATGAGCGGAGCGGGCGTAGCGCAAGGCCGGCAGGCCGCAGCCATCAATAAAATGCCTCACCGTATTCTTGTTGTTGAAGACGATCCGACGCTTAGACTTGTGATCCAGGACAATCTCGGATCCGAAGGCTACGAGATCGATGTGGCCGCCGAGGGTGCCTCGGCTATCAGCCAGACCCGGGCGGCCATGCCCGACCTTATCATCCTTGACCTTACCCTCCCGGACTGCGACGGATTGGATCTCCTCCCGATCCTGCGGCTGGGCGGGCAGATTCCAATAATAATTCTGACAGCCCGCACTCAGCAGGCGGAAAAACTGAGCGGGCTGCGCCTCGGGGCTGATGACTACATTACAAAGCCGTTTGATATGGAGGAATTACTGGCGCGCGTTCGTGCGGTGCTTCGGCGCGCACGGCCCAGCGTCAGCCGTATACGCCTGGGGGCCGTGACCATCGATTTTCTGAACAAGCGCGCCTCACGCGGGAGGCGTACTATTCCTTTTACTTATCGCGAGTTCGAGCTCCTGAGGTACCTCGCCGAACGTCGCGACACTGTAGTGCGCCGCGATGAATTGCTCCGCGCGGTCTGGGGGTATCTGGACACGGACCTGATCACGCGTACAGTCGACTTCGCCATCGCTCGATTACGCAGGAAAATCGAAGTGGACCGCCACCATCCAGCATTCATCCGCACGGCGCATGGTGACGGATACTGTCTCAGCGGCGTGTCGGACGAAGAGTGACCAAACCAAAGGCGAAGCTCAGCCATTGCTGAATGTTGTCCAAAGAACTCGATTGTCGGTGTTGCTTCGGACATGTCGTCCACAACTGTCATTACACGAACGAACGTGACATAATCCCGCATCGCAAGGGGTAGCGAGAAGGAGGATTCTATGTCGGTTCGATTGAGCCTCGTGATCGGTTTGGCGGCACTCGTTCCATTATCCTCGTCGGCAGGAGCACAGGTGCTCTCCGAGAAAAACATTTCGATCAAGAT
This sequence comes from Acidobacteriota bacterium, assembly GCA_003223895.1. GTDB lineage: Bacteria > Acidobacteriota > Terriglobia > 20CM-2-55-15 > 20CM-2-55-15 > 20CM-2-55-15. The sequence goes on along the minus strand of QHXD01000447.1, from coordinate 6,136 downwards.
GGCATTGGTTATCGCCGAAACGGCGCTGAATGAGTGCACGCCGCGAGTATCGGTCGCGGTTCTGGATCGTGCAGGCCGGATGCGCGTTTTTCTCCAGGGCGATGGAGCGTCTCCGCACAATCTCGAACTCGCCCGCCGCAAGGCTTACACGGCCCTGACGTTCCGGCGGACCTCTGCCGAGTGGGCGAAACTGACCGCCGAAGGCGACGTAACCGGTCAACGCAGTCTTACGGATGTCATTCCGCTCGGCGGCGGCGTTCCGATCATGATCGGTAATGACGCGATCGGCTCTATTGGCTTGAGCGGGGCGCCTGGAGGCCAGCCCCAGGAAGAAGCCTGCGCAAAGGCGGGCATCGCCAAGGTGCAGGATCAGTTGAAGTAAATTCGTTCGAACAAAAAGGAGGACTCCGATTATGGATCCGACCAGACGCAAAATTCTGAAAACGGGCGCCGCAGTGACGGCGATGGCCGCAGCGCCGCGCGTGTTCGGTGAGCAGAGGGGACAAGGAGGAGGTGCCACGTCTTTCTACGAAAAGGGCCGCGTTCGCATCCACTATCAGGAAGTCGGTTCCGGCTTCCCGTTGTTGATCATTGCCGGCGGGGGATTGAACTCGACGATGGCAGGCTTAGCCACCCACCCCTTTGATCCGATCAAGGAATTCAAGGGAGAATACCGTTGCATCGCGTCGGACCTGCGCAACGCCAATAGCGGCCAGTCCACAGGTCCGCTCGAGATCGACCGGCCGTGGGATGCATACACCGACGACCAAATCGGCCTGATGGATCACCTGCGCATCGATAAGTTCATGGTCATGGGCTTCTGCATTGGCGGCCCCTTCGTCTGGAACCTCCTCAAGCGCGCACCGGATCGTGTTGTCGCGGCCGTGCTCGCGCAACCGAGCGGTTTCCGACCGGAGATGCCAACCCTCTCCTATGACAACAATATGACCGGCTGGGGTCCGGAATTGGTCAAGCGCCGGCCCGAGATCACGATGGATATGGTCCAGAAATTTCTGACCAGGATGTACCGCACCAATCCCGACTTTGTCTTCACGGTGACGCGCGATTTCGTTCACAATTGCCAGACCCCCGTACTGATTCTGCCGGACGATATTCCGGCGCATCCGTACGCCGTCGCCATGGAGGCCGCGATGCTCGCTCCGAAGGCCGAAGTGAGCGTGTACCCCTGGAAGGAGCCCAAGGAGCGGATTCCGCTGGCCGTGCGTCAGATTCGTTCCTTTCTTCGGGCACATCGGCCTGCTTCTGCCTAGAGACACATAGGAACGACCTTTCGTGACCAACTTGTCGCAACGCGCGACTGCGCTAAGAGGATAGCGTCCTGATCTTACGCTCCAGATCCTGACGTGGGATCAAGTCGACCACTTCGATGCGATCCTGGAGCAGCCGGAATAAAAGGCGCCAGTCTATGCCGATGCGCAGCCGCGTCACCGTGGGACACGCCTTCAGACGGACTGCGCCGACAAATGCGGCGGGTTCTCCGGCGGCCAGGCGTCCGAGCATCGTCATGGTTGCGCGAGCGACCTGACGCGGGACGTCACGCAGACGCTGGTCGAAATTTCGCGGGAAGTCGATAAGACGGACAGGGTGGGTGGCCGGCGAATCCTGTGGCAGGAGCAACTCGTCTTCAGCGCTGTCCTTCATGTCCGAACTGGACCTGTCCGGCGCGGTTGGCGTCTGCGAGTTCAGTTCTCCGATGTGCTCCTGCGCTTCTTCGTATTTGCGGCGAAAGGCGTTGCGTTCGTTATGAACCTCCTTCAGGTTGTGTGTCAGCATGCCGATCTTGCGACGCAATGACCGGGTCACTTCGTTCTCGCCGTCCGCAGCGGCCGCCGTGCTCGCGCCTTGCGCCAGCGCCGCCTCCGCACGCTTCAGCTCTCTTTCGGACCGCTCGATCGTTTTCTTCAGTTCGCGCGCCTCGCGACGATTGGCCCGTCTCGTCATTTTCTTTGGCGCAGACCTTATCGACGACGTCGGTGATCGGATCTTCGGGCAGAAGGTTCAGTCGATCTCTTGCCTTCGACAGGTCCTCGAGCACGCTTGAGGCTTCTTTTGTCGAAAGCAGCGGCGCCACGCTTCGACAGACGAAGACGCCGAGCGCCGGATATTTCGAAAAAGCGACAGCCTGCGCTAAATGCCAGAGTGCGTTCGGATCTTCGTCTGCCAGAGCAGTATCCATTCGTTCCTCCAGGAATGACAGCCATGCCGACGGGTCGTCCTCGATCAAAAAAAACCGAATGACGTCGTCGAGATCGTCATCTGGAAATCCCGCGCGCCGGCGAATGCTGACGAGTCGTTCGGCAAGGTCTCTTCGCTGCCGCATCACAACGAGAACAGCCGCCGTTCGCCAGGTAGGATGAAGACCCTCCGTATATCCAATTTTTTCGAACGAATCGGCCAGGCGGTCGAACACTCCCATTCGAATAAGCGCCGCGAAGTATGGCTCAATAAGTCCGGGCGGGAGCTTCGTGGGATCGATGCGGTCGATCCGTTCCCATGGGAGATGTTCGAAGGAGTCGGCGGTCAGGTGCGCCTCCGGCGCAGCGTCGAATTCTTCGTCGGTCACGCCCTCAATGCTGGTCGAGTGGCGCAGCCGCTCTTGATCCTTGTCGAAGCAGCACCGTTTGTATTTCTTGCCGCTACCGCACGGACAGGGTTCGTTGCGGCCGGTTCGGGGAACGGAGCGGCGCATTGTCGAGGCGTAGGCGACAATGCGCTCTCCTTGTTCCCCAAATACGTCCAGGATGGGCTTGTTTGGGACATCGGCCAACCTCTTCTCGAATGTGCTTACCGCGGCGTGCGCCTTCTTCCACTCTGCCTCAGGCGCGAGGTACCGATTCGATTTCCGGACGAGGTCAGCGAGACCTTGATCTCCCGTCATAGATGCGACGAAAACCAGCCAATCGGGGATCGAATGGTCCTCGTCAGGCTGCCGGGCCATCTCTCTGGCGAATTCGAGGAGCCTGGGCGGGAAAACGGAGTTGCGGTGTAGACGACACCAGACCGCGAGCACGGCCAGAATCAGGGCCTTGTGACGCCGTGGGATATTGACCTCGACGGATTGCAGCAGATACTCCGGAACATTGCCCTGACGCATTCTCATCACCACCTCAGGAAGAATCCCCAACGCGGCTAAAATGAATCCGCCCTGGGCCAGGTGGCGTGGATCGACGGGGCGGCCTTCCAGGAGCGCGGCGCAAATCACAGAAACGAACTCGTTGTAGGCCTGCCGGGGCAACGAATCGGCAAGCCACCGATCCAATTCCCCGTCGTCGGCGGGCAGCACCGATTGCACATGGCGTATCAACTGCTTGTCCAACGCCGATTTGCCAATATATTTCCGCAGTTCGGAATCCATCATGGTCGCCGGTGTGGCCTCCACTCCCGCTCATCGTCGCACGGGGTGGCCGGGCCAGTACATTCGTTTCGAGCGAGCGGTACCGCTATTTCTCGATTCCAAGTCCGGATTGTTCAACATTCCGTCATGTACGGCGTTGAGGCGGGCGAGCAGATCACCGTCCGGGATTTGAGTAACTCCCGTTTCGGGACCATCTAAAAAGTTAGTACGGGCTATCGTTTTTTCGGCGAATTCTGCGCAACGGGACGGCGTTATCGCGACTTCGGTTCCAGCCAATCCATCTTCCGTAAAAAGTCAGGTAATTTCGGTTGTCCGGCCCTCTCTCAATACAAGTGATTTAGTGAGTTCTTCGCGAACCGAACGCCCTGAGATCGTAGCGCCGGGAGACGCCTGGAATGAGCCTTGCTCAACCTGCGCTCACAATGCGCAATTGCGAAACAGGCAAAGGAGAAAAGATGAAGACACGAAAGATGTATTGGGTGACGTGCGGTTTGGTTGTGCTCCTACTGATCTCAGGGACACGAGTGAGCGCTCAGTCGGGGCCAAACCGTTTCGTACCGTTCAATGAGTTTGTAGCAAATACTGCCACAGCGGTTTTCGTTCCTTCCACAGGGAGAGTAACCGATACGGCATCGGGTGGAGGTGTCGGTGCCGGATCACACAGAGTATCGGATGCGGCGTCGTTCGAACAGATGCGAAAACACATTCTGGATCTCTACCAGGGCGTGCACGTAAGCCACAGTTTTGCCGTGGGGGTGCAGACCTATGACTGCATGGCGATCGACCAGCAACCCGCGGTCCGACTTCGCGGTTTGAAAGGTATCGCCGCCACGCCGCCGGCGTCAGCAGCACCCGCCTCAGGCGCTGCTGGGGTGAATAGCGGTGGCCAGCAACCCGGACAAGCGTCTGTCGCGTCGATCGTTCCCAGTGGCGTGGACAGCTTCGGGAACGCGATCGGCTGCCCGGACAAGACCGTCCCCATAGGGCGCACCACACTCGAGCAGATGAGCCAATTTCCAACGCTCCAGGCTTTCCTGAGCAAGGGTCCGGATGGCAAGGGCAAGGCCCCTGTGCCCATGGCTCCTAAGCCCAGCAGTGCATCTGCGGCATCTGCAGGTTTCGACAGATTTATTCCGCCATCTCCTGTCGAGCACAAGTACAACTACACCTACCAATGGGTATACAACCTGGGCGGTAACTCCACTCTGAGTATCAACAACCCGTATGTTTATACCCCCTGGGGGGAAGTCTTCTCTCTGTCGCAGGTGTGGTACATCGGTTACAGGAGTGGTGCGACGCAAACCGTTGAAGCCGGATTGCAAGTCTATCCGGGCAGGCTCGGCGACGAACAGCCCCACCTGTTCGCTTACTATACTGCGGACGGCTACAGTAGCACCGGCTGCTATGACTATGGTTGCGGCGCGTTTGTACAATACAGCGGCAGCCTCTTCCTGGGAGTTGCTTTTTCGCCAGTCAGTACGCCCGGCGGAGCACAGTATGAATTACCCATCAAATGGGAGTGGTGGTCTGGCAACTGGTGGCTCCAGGTAAACGGAACGTGGGTCGGTTACTATCCGGGATCGCTGTTTGGAGGAGGCGACATGGCGACTCACTCCGTTCTGGCCGAGTTTGGCGGAGAACTCGTTGGCGGCAGCGGTACGAGTTACAACTACTATCCTCCCATGGGTAGTGGCAATTGGGGCGCTAGTGGATGGCCTTGGGCGGCGTACCAGCGTCAGATTTGGTACTTCGACGGCGCCTACGGCAGCCACTCGCCCAGCCTGAGCTCTATGGTTAATACCTGCTCTGGCGGGACTTCGACTTCGGGGCCATCCTGGGGCGGGTCTGATTGGCAGATTTACTTCTTCTTCGGTGGACCGGGCGGCTGGTGCTGAGAGCTCGAGACGCCAGGAACGCGGGCTAAAGAGGGCGACTACATTCAGGATCAAATATTTTAGCCAGTATGTAGTCGCGGGCTTTAGCCCGCGTTCAACCCGCAACGGCCGACTTATACTCATCCCTGAAGATCTTTCAAATTACTCAATACGTTTGGTGGATACACAAGGAGGACATGAAACCTTTGGGGAATATCCCTTGAACGTGAACTTATAGGCCCCCGCACCTCCACTATGTCCGTCGGCTCCACTGAGTTCGGCCTGCACCGCGTAAACGTTGCCTTTGTGATCAACCGTAATCAAGTGGCCCGGAGGGTCCCCTTGCGGCGAACCGATGTTGAATGATCCAAGAACCTCGAGGGTCTTGCGATTAAGTATGTAGATGTCCGGGGACCCGGCGACATAGAGGAACCTCTGTGCCGCATCCGGAGAGAACGCCACAGATCTTGCCTGAAGGGGATACTTGCTATCGAGGCCAACGAACTGCTCCGCGATAAATTTGCCATTGGGCGTGAAAACCTGCACCCGCTTGTTGCCACGATCCGCGACATATACCAATCCGTCGTTGGAAATATTCACATCATGCACGGGTGAACCGAACTGCTGCAGAACTTCAGAGACCGCAACCCAAGGGTTTCTCGCAGGCTCGGAGCGTGGCGAACGCGCGTCGATATCGAATGGCTTATTGCCATACGCGCCCCACATACGTTTGAACTGCCCCGTGTCGGCGTCATATACCATGATGCGGCTGTTGCCGTACCCGTCGCTGACGAACAGTTCGTTCGTTTTGGGGTAAACATAAAGCCTTGTGGCTCCTTTGAGGACTTGCGTCGCGTTGCTTCCGGCCTGGCCGCTCTTGCCAATG
>QHXD01000443.1:7410-9062 GCA_003223895.1 Acidobacteriota bacterium | reverse complement strand
AGTACCCTGGAGCACAATGCTCCTGCTGGAGACTTTATGAGCAGCACACCCACTCTGGGTATCCTGAACCGAAACCAGTCGGCGGATATTAATCGGGTCGGCGCACCCCTGTTGGTGCCCTGACCCGAATAACGCGGGCTAAAGCCCGCGACTACATTCTGGCCGAACGTTGATCCCAAATGTAGTCGCGGGCTTTAGCCCGCGTTATGCGCTTTGACTATCGCCGTTCGAGCACATTGATCGCAGCTTCCATGGCTGTGCGAACGTGTGCCTTCGATTCATTCCGAGCAGCCGCGCGCAATACACCCAAAGCTTCCGGACGGCCGATGACTTGAAGAGCTTTTGCAGTATTCTCGCGTACCAACTCGTCAGGATCCTCGAGGCATCGCAACAATCGGGTAAACGCTTCATTCCCGCCCAGCTTGCCCAGGGTTTCGGCAGCCGTTGCTCGAACAAGCGGTCTGGAGTCCTCCAGAGCGGCGATTAGCGCCGAGCGCGTTGATCGCCTTAACACGGACCAGTAGCGAAGTATCTCCTGGAAACGCAGCTCCGGCTTCCGCTGTAACCCCGTATTGCAGCAGTCGGATCAAAGAATTTACAGATTCCGAACCCGACTTGACGATTGCCTCGAGCTTTTCCACACATTCGAAATCCACGCAGTGGAGATAGCCGTCGATTTTTCTGCCGACGCTATCCTGGCTGAAGAATCTGGAATCAAGGGGCTGATTGCTTTGGTTCTGTGTCAGGCCTGCCGCCTTGCCTGCGCAGGTTGGCCAAAAAAGCAGAGCTAGCGTGACGGCGGCGAGGCCGAAAATCGACCTGGAATCATCCTTCATTTTTGTCGCTTTCCATAGGACACCAGAGACGCGTAAGCGGTTGAATCTTCATTAGTATCGCACGTTAGTCGCCCATTTTGAGCTGACCCTTGCAGACGCGCGGTCGAGAGAGTAGCATGCGCTGGGAGAAAACGACGTGGGTGTCGGGAAAGTCTTGCATTACGAGCTTCTCCGCAAGCTCGGAGAAGGGGGAATGGGCGAAGTGTTCCTCGCGCAGGACACCGTGCTTGGCCGTACGGTGGCTTTAAAAGTCCTGCCGGCCGATATGGCTTCCGATCCGGATCGCATGCGGCGCTTCATTGAAGAAGCCAGGACTGCTTCGCTCCTGAGTCACCCGAATGTTGCAGCCATCTACGAACTACGGGTCGGCGGCGACGTACCATTCATCGCGATGGAGTATGTCGAGGGCCAAACGCTCGGCGAAAAGATCACAGGCCAGCTTCTTCATAGTACGGAAATCCTGCATATCGCGATTCAGATCGCAGATGCCCTGGACGTTGCCCACTCGAAAGGCATCATTCACCGCGACATTAAGCCCGCCAATATCATGATTACTCCGCGTGGTCAGGCAAAGGTCCTCGATTTTGGTTTGGCCAAGCGAACCGTTCTGGAGGATGCCCTTAGCGAAGACGTAACGATCCGGGAGCGAACACTGCCGGGGCTGCTGGTTGGAACGATAGCCTACATGTCACCCGAGCAGGCACTGACACAAACAGTCGACCACCGGTCCGACCTGTTCAGTCTCGGAGTCGTTTTGTACGAAATGGCGACGGGGCGCATTCCGTTTGCCGGCATAACCGCAATGGAGACCATCAA
>QHXD01000443.1:0-7336 GCA_003223895.1 Acidobacteriota bacterium | reverse complement strand
GAAGAAGGTGGAGCGCCGGTTTCAGTCCGCGCGTGAGCTCATCAACGATCTCCGAAAAGCTGAACCCGATACGGAGCCTCTGCGTACCGAGCCAACCCGAAACAATCTGCCAGAGCAATTGACTCGTTTCATCGGCCGGCAGCAGGAGGTGGCCGAGATTCGGAGTTTATTGGCGAAGACTCGCTTGCTCACGCTTACGGGTTCGGGCGGTATCGGAAAGACTCGGCTTGCTCTGCAAGCGGCGGCCGATTGTCTAACCCAATATGGCGATGGCACATGGTTTGTGGAACTGGAGGCCCTTTCCGATGCGGCACTGGTTGCTCAAACCGTCGCGTTCACGCTTGGTGTGCGCGAGGAAAAAGGGCGATCCCTCAATGACTCGCTTTTCGATTATCTCAAAGGCAAGAATCTATTGTTGGTGCTTGATAATTGCGAGCACCTGATCGACTCATGCGCTGAGATTGCGGACGCATTGCTGCGCAGTTCTGCAAACCTTCGGGTCCTGGCCACCAGCAGGGAGGCGCTGGGGATCACGGGCGAACTTGTTTTCCGCGTGCCGCCACTCAGTGCGCCCAACCCCGAGGAAGAGCTGGACAGCAGGACTCTCAGCAGGCATGAAAGCGTGCAGCTGTTTGTTGATCGGGCGCGCTCGGTGAAACCAAACTTCGCAATAAACGTTCAGAATGCTCCGGCATTGGCAAGAGTGTGCGCGCGCCTCGACGGCATACCGCTGGCGATCGAGTTGGCAGCGTCGCGCGTCAAGATTCTGTCGATGGAGCAAATCGATGTGCGGCTGAACGATCGGATGGATCTCCTGACCGGAGGCAGCCGAACGGCATTGCCGCGCCATCAGACTCTGCTGGCGGCAATCGACTGGAGTTACAACCTGCTTACTGACATGGAACAGCTCCTGTTCCGCCGGTTGTCTGTCTTTTTGGGCGGCTGGACTTTGGAGGCGGCGGAGACGGTTTGTGCCGGCGGTGGTATACAGCAAAACGATGTCCTCGAGCTGTTGTCCGAGTTGGTGGACAAGTCCCTGGTCCTGGCCGAGGAGCGCGAGGGCGAGCAACGGTTCCGGTTTATGGTGACCTTGCTGCAATATGCGCGAAACCGACTCACACAAGCCGGAGAGAGCGAGGATTTGCTCCGCCGGCACGCGTCGTTCTTCCTTACGCTGGCGGAACAGGGTGAGCAAAACCTCGTTGGCTCGGATCAGAAATTATGGCTCCAGCGTCTTGGTACCGAACACGAGAACATGCGCGTAATTCTGGGCTGGACCCTGGAAAAGGATCCCGAAACGGCATTGCGCCTGGCAGGCGCTTTGGGCCGATTCTGGTACCTGCGAGGCTACATGGGCGAAGGACGAAAGTGGCTCGCCCGGGCGCTGGAGCAGGAGGGGCCGTCCGTTAATTTGCCCAGACGAGCCAAAGTCCTTATTGCCGCAGGACGAATCGCCACGGTTCAGACCGAGTGACTATTTACCGCAACCTGGGCGACAACCACGGGATCGCCGCTGTGCTCACGCTTTTGGGTAATATGGCTCGGCCCCAGGGAAATTCGGTAGCAGCACGCCCACTGTATGCTGAGAGTCTGGCCATCTGCCGGCAACTCGGCGATAAACAAGGAATCGCTGCCTCACTCAACGGTCTCGGTAATGTGGCGGTGCAGGAAGGGGATTTTGCGGCGGCCCGGCCCCTTTATGAGGAAAGCCTCGCGATCTCCCGGGGGTTCGGCGACAAACACAGAATAGCTGCCGCTCTGAACAATCTCGGCGCAGTGGCCGAGCGACAAGGCGACTATGCCGTTGGTGCCGCCCTCCAAAAGGAAAGCCTGGCGATTGCCTGGGAATTGGGTAATACCGTTGGTATTCTTCCACCGATTGACAATCTCGGAGGCGTCGCGCTCGCTTGCGGGGAGAACGAGCGGGCAGTACGTCTCTGGGGTGCGTCACACGCCCTGCGCGAAAGAACTTCGGCCGCTCTCCCCCCAACCGAGTTAGAAGAGCGGGCGGCTGGTATCGCCTCTGCGCGCGCGGCGTTGGGTGAAGAATTGTTCGCCGCCGCCTGGACCCAGGGACGCAGTATGACCCCGCAGGAAATTGTCCAGTACGCGCTCACGGACAAGATCGCGAAGTCTTCCTCCGCGTCCGGTTTCCTCAAAAGCGGCCGAGGGGCATGAATCGGGTCTGTCGCCCCTCGCGTTGAAACAAATCTAAGTAGAAGTCGTTCGGTGTCTCCTGACGAAGAGCAAAGCAATTCCTATAGCGAGGAGACCTAAAGACGAGGGTGCCGGAACCGGTGTCGCAGCCGTGAACGACAGGTCATCCAGGGTGAATGTCCCACCGAATGGGCTGCCGGTTCCGGTTATGGTAACCGAACTGATGCCGTCGGCAGACGCGAGCGAAAGAAATTCATTTGGCGAACCCACTCCCGACGACGCAAAGTTTGTGCTGAATGCCGATGTAACGGTACCAACTAAAGTATGTGTCGCATCAAACGCATCAAGTCTAACTGGCCCCCCTGCGTAAGTGAAGAAACCGCCCACGCTGCCAACGGCATGCGTAAAGTTGATCGATATGGCACCACCGTCGTCAAATATGACATTTGCACCCGAATGCGGGGGAAAATCGAAGTTATTGAGGGATATTCCCGCTGTGAGAACTGTGGCATTCGTAAAGACCAGGCCCGGGATCAGGCTACCCACAGAGGTGCCGTCAGCGAGACCTTCAAAATCGGTTAGGGTGATGGAATCTGCTTGGACGAAATGCGGCGTAAACAACATCAGTAACGGAAGGAGCAAACAGATACGCTTCATTAGGCGATCTCCCTTTTTCAGAACGTCACTTGTCTTTTCGCTGGAATAATTATTTTTGGATAAAAAAACCCTGCGGCACGTTAGGGAACGTATGGTCATTTGTCAAGTGTTTCTATTGAGTTCCAGAACGATGTCGATTAACAAAGCCTCGATCTCAATCAACTTCGTGCCTCAAGCGATCATCTTGGCTCTGTTGTTAGTTTGCGGTGCATTGAACATGATTTTCTCCGTCCGATTGAAGATAGAGTTTGTCGCGGAGACTGTTGCTTCCGGATGATCACTTCTGTTCCTGAGTAAATTATCTTTGCGAATGTAGCGGTCTTCTCCGTGACGAAGATGATTATCTGAAGGTTTAATCAAATCACTTGGATTCAATGATTTACAACCACGATCGATTTTAGCGGTCATTTCCGTCAATGTAGCAATCATTTCTGTCGATGTAGCGGTCTTTTCCGGGAGGGTAGCAATCTTTCCTGTGAATGTAGCGATCATCTGCACGAAGCAAGCGATCTTTTCCATCGATCCAGCAGTTTTCTTTCCCCCTGAAGCAATCATTTCCGCCGGTGAAGCAATTATTTCTGTCACGAAGATGATCTTCTCCAGCATCGTAGCGATCATCTTGCCCAATGAAGCAATTGTCTTTATAAAGGAGACAATTATGTCCGTAACGGAGCGAACCATGGCCGAAGCTCGCGTAAGACTCGGTTTCAGGAATGCAAGTGACCAGCAGATTGCTGCAATTGCCGCCGGCGTCCTCGAGGGCATGACGGGCAACCCCGCATTTCCCGATCCGCCTGTCGATATGATGACCCTCCAGACGGTAATGAACGAGTTCAACGATGCGATAGCAGCGCGAGCACAGCGCGGCCGCATCGGCACGGCGCACAAGAACAAGATCCGCGACAAATTGATGCGGCGCTTACGTCAGGTAGCGCACTACGTCGAGATGAAGTGCGACAACAATCGCGCCGTCTTGTTGTCCAGCGGGTTCCCGGCGAAGAATCCCAGCCGCGCTCGGACACCATGTCCGAAAGCTGTCATCTTGAGTATTGATAACGGGCACACAACTCAGCTGTGCCTGCACGTACAGGCAATCCCAAATGCAAGATGCTATGAACTCCAATCCGCCGAGGTAGGATCGAACGGCATGGGGCCCTGGCAAGATTGTGGAAAGTTCACAAACTCGCGGTTGATGCGGGTGAATGGGCTAACGCCAGGCACAACTTATGCTTTTCAGGTGCGCGCCGTGGGCGGTTCAACACGCTACGGGGATTGGAGCGATCCGGTCAGCCACATGTGCATATAGGGGGCGCAGCAATTGCTGCAACAGAACAGGAGCATTTAGATGAAATCATCAAGTGTCAGGTGTTTTGCCGCAGGTCTTTTATTCACAGTTGTTGCAGCTTCCTTTTTGCTGGCCCTGCCTGCCCGGCAGAAGGCTGCCTCGGGTTATCACTTGATTAAGACAATTTCTTTGCCGCCGGCGCCCGGCGGGGACGAGTATTACGACTACCTTACCGTCGACGCGGAGGCCAGGCGTTTATACGTGTCGCATGGCACGGAGGTTGTCGTTCTCAACGCCGACAATTATTCCGTGGTGGGTAAGATCGGCGGGCTGTCGCGCAGTCATGGCATCGCCATCGCCAGGGAACTTGGGAAAGGGTTCATCTCAGACGGCGACTCGCGGCCGGGTGGGACTGTCCAACAGGTCGTGTTTTTCGATTTGAAGACGCTGAAGACGACGGGCAAGGTGCCGACGGGCCAGTTTGACACGGACGCCATCATCTACGAACCTGTCACGAAGCACGTCTTTACGTTCAACGGCGACAGCCACAACTCGACCGTGATCGATGCGGAGAGACAGGCGGTTGTCACCACGATCGACCTGGTGGGAAAGGTTGAGTTCCCGGCCGTCGACGGAAAAGGCATGGTTTACGACAATAATCCGGAAAAGAATGATGTCGTTGCCATCGACGCGCGGACGAATACGATCAAGGGGCGCTGGCCCACTGCGCCTGAAGGGGCGCCGACATCCATGGCGATGGACCAGAAGAACCGCCGGCTCTTCTCGTCTGGACGAGGTCCGCAGCTCGTAACGATGATGAATGCCGACACGGGAAAAGTGTTAGCGTCGTACCCGATTTCGGCGGGAGTGGACGCGAACGCATTCGATCCGGGAACTGGCCTGCTCTTTGTCTCCACGCGCGAAGGCATGCTGCATATTTTCCACGAAGATTCGCCCGACAAGCTCAGCGAGGTCGAGACGGTGAAGACCGAGTACGGAGCCAAGACCTGCCAGGTCGATACAAAAACGCACAACGTTTTTCTGAGCACCTCGGACTTCAATCCGCCGGCGGCTCCTACGGAAAGGCAGCCGCGTCCATTGCCAACGCCCAAACCTGGAAAGTTCAGAGTGCTTGTATACGGACGCTGAACACGCCGTCGCCCCCGCTGAGTTATGGCACTACTTGATAGACCTGAACAACCGCCTCCGTACCTCCGTGGTGGTTGACAGCTAAATAGTAGCGATCCAATTGGGACACCAGAATTGCCGTTACGGAGTGAAAAGCAGTTGGAATTTGGCCGAGAAGATCGTAACGGTCGCCTTCGCCGATCTTTTGAAACACGTTGATAAAAGGAACACCTGCGAGGTAAAGCCGTTTATATTTCGGGTCGTAAACCGCATCGTCGACCAGGCCCGCCGAGAGTAGCGTAGTAACTATCTTCCCGGAATCCGAATCCATGACGATGACCTTGCCGGGATCCCGAGCGTGAACAAACAAGCGGTGGCCGACTTCGTCAAACGCCATCGACCCGTTATTACGACCTTCTTGAGCGATGGACCATGTTTCAGTGACGATCCGTTTCTGCCGGTCGATCACTGCCACGGCAGCCTTGGAGTAGAGGTTCACGAACATCCTCGGGCCTGAACGCTCGAGGGCCATTGCCTCGACGCGGTCCGCGCCCTCAACCCTGATATCGCTTACTTTGTTGCCGGTTGTGGTATCCACAATACTGATGAGACAAAAGTCCTGCTTCGCTTGCCGGCCGCCATTGCCGACATAAAACAATTTGCTCACAGGATCGTAGATACTGGCGTCGGCATGGGCGCTCATTGGGATCGCACCCAAAAAATCGAAAGATGTTCCGTCGTAGATCTCAACCTGGTTTGGGCCTCCGTCATCGACGACAAATAGCTTCTTCGAATCGGGATTGTAAGCCATCGAGTGGGGAGCTTTCGGCCCTGTGATCCTATGGATCACTCTGTTGGCGCGCAGATCGATTACTTCAACTGCTGAATTATCCTCAGCGGCGAGGAATAGCCGTTGACCCGGAAGATCCACCTGGAAATGATCAAAATCACCGTCCTTGAGGCCTGGAAGAGAAATGGATTGAATCAGCTTCAAAGGGCCCGGCACCTGGGCGTGCATGCCGGCTTCAGGTAGTACGAACAAACTCACTAACGCTGCGATTAGTTTTTTCATTGTTTCCTTCTCCGGTCAGCTTCCCGTTTCTGCGGAAATGATAGGAGCAAAAAGAAACATGCGCTAATTTTTTGTAACGAGGCGATTCGCGGACGACTTCACTGCGTTACGTGCGACAACAGGAAAAAAGCCAGTCTCTTTGACGCATCGCGAATTTGAGGTTCTGCGGCTACTGTGGACTCATCGCGATAAGGTGGTCACACGCGAGCAACTGCTGAAATCGGTTTGGGGTTCCACCGAGGTGCCGGTAACTCGAACCGTTGACCACTTTATTGCCCGGCTTCGATCAAAAATTGAGAGCGACCCCCGGAACCCTCGGTTCCTCCTTGCGGTGTATGGAGACGGATACCTTTGACGCCCAATCCTTAAAGGCGCAGCTCCGAGAGCGCTCCCGGAACAAAGTCTTACAAATGGGTCCTTGACCCGGGCTCCTCAAAGATATAAAAACCGCATCGAAAGGACGAACCCAAGCAAACCGGTCGCCTGCGTCCGGAAGAAGGGAACTTCGCCCCTTCGTTGCGAAAGTAGGTCATAGAAGCGGCGCGAGCCTGTGCCGATGAGACTTTAGGCCATGGGTTACGACACGGATTCATCATTCGAACAATCGGTGCATTCCGCTGATCCGTGGCCCAAAAGCCGATGAGCAACGACTGTGCCGCCTTTGCGGAGGTTACGTGAGGCTTCGAATGTTTCTTGCAATCGGAATTCTAGCGCTGGCGGGCTATGCGTCTTCGGCTCGCTCGGCGGTTCCTGAGCCGGCCCAACAGACGGGTGCCCCACGCTTCGCCGAGCAGGCGCTAGTGGAGGAGTTGGCCCTGTCTAATCGGATTCTCGCCTCCAAGGAGACGGGAGTGTTCGATCCCTATGGCCATATCAGCGTCCGGAGTCAGGCCAATCCCAATCACTATTACGTTTCGCGTTGGGTTGCGCCGGCCTTGGTCACGCTGAGCGACATCATCGAGAACGATTTGGACGGCAAGCCGGTCGCCGGCGCGCGCGCGGATCAATATCCTGAAAACATTCTTGACCAAGAAATT
>QHXD01000442.1 GCA_003223895.1 Acidobacteriota bacterium | reverse complement strand
CACATCAAGGAGAAGAAGTGCATGGCGGGTCAAACCACAATGATAATTGAACATTGAACAGTGAACATTGATAAAGGTTTGTCAAAGTTCACTGTTCAATTGTCGCTTGTCTCTACGGTTTGGGCACTGGAGGCGGGAGATCCCGCGCCTCAACGATGGACTGAAATCCTGTCCGTCCATGACTGCCGTCGCAGAAAGGTTTGTTTTCAGAATGGCCGCAGCGGCACAAGGAAATGGTTGTTCGCCCGCCCAGGCCGAAATCTTTTCCTTGTCCGTCCTTGATTACGAAGTTCCCGGAAACTCGAAGCGGTCCGTTTGGGGAAACTGTGATACTCGTCGATTCGTCCATTAATCAGTCCTCCGGGTCCACATTCTAATCCCAGAAGCAAGCGTTTCGTGGAATGACGACCACGCCGGATTCGGTTACAGTGAAACGGCGCCGGTCCTCATCAAGGTTGTATCCGATCTCAATGGCCGGTGGAATGTGGACATACTTGTCGACGATCACGCGGCGCAGCTTGGCATGCCGGCCCACATCGACACCGTTCATCAGAATGGATTCCTCCACCTGCGAATAGCTGTTAATGCGCACCTCCGGCGAGAGCACCGAGTTCTTTACCCGTCCGCCACTGACGATCGATCCAGCCGATATGATCGAATTGATCGCGACACCCACGCGGCCCTCGTGTTCGAGAGACCAGATCGTCTTCGCCGGTGGATACGGCCGCATGTAGGTCCGGATCGGCCACTCCTTGTCGTAAAGATTGAACTGGGGATCAATCGAGATGAGGTCCATGTTCGCGTCGAAGAAGGCGTCCAGCGTTCCGACATCCCGCCAGTACTTGGCCTCCTTTTGGTTCATATCCTTGAAATTGAAGGCGTAAACGCGCTTGTCGCCGATGAGGCCCGGAATGATGTTGCGTCCGAAGTCGTGGCTGGTGTCCGCTTCGGCGTCTTCAAGCAACGCGCGGATCAAGACCGGCGTATTAAAGACGTAGATTCCCATGTTGGCCAGGACTAGCTCGGGATTCGAGGGCATCGGCTTCGGATCCTTCGGTTTCTCCTCAAAGCCAACGATGCGCTGATTGCGATCGATTTCGAGAACGCCCAGGTGGCTGGCCGCCTCGCGCGGGAATTCGATGGTGGCAACAGTGGCGTCCGCTCCGGCAGCAACATGAAAGTCCAGCAGCTCACTGTAATCCATTTTGTAAATGTGATCGCCGCAAAGAATCAGGACGTAGTCCGGATTCTCACGCTCGATCGTATAGATGTTCTGATAGACCGCATCCGCCGTTCCCTGATACCACTTTTCAGAGGCGCGGAATTGGGGCGGGATTGTGAAAATGAATTCACCGCGATCGTAGGAGAAGATGTTCCAACCGAGGCGGATATGACGGTCGAGAGAGTCGGATTTGTATTGAGTGAGGACGCAGATTCTCTTGAGTTGCGAGTTGATACAGTTCGAGAGAGCAAAGTCGATGATGCGGTAGATTCCCCCGAACGGTACGGCGGGTTTCGCACGGTGTTTAGTGAGCGGATAGAGTCGCTCACCCTGGCCGCCGGCGAGGATGACCGCGAGAGTATCTTGAATGATTGCGCTCGTACGCGGAGTACGTTGTTTCAACCCGTGTTCCTCAGTGCTATAATCCTCCGCTTTTTACTCGGGAGGAAAATCAATTCGTGTTGAAGAGAGCTCTCATCTTTTTAGCGCAAGCAGTCGACACGATCACACCGGGCTCGTCTGCAATTTCGGCCCTTTGGACGTTTCCTTCGGTTATCGCGTCCGCCATGTTGATCGCGTGGGCTGCCGAGGCGGCCCAATTTCTTATTTCCCAAGGCTTAGCACTGGCGATTCTTGCTTGGTTGCAAACGCTTCCCGAATTTGCCGTCGAGGGCGTCATCGCCTGGGAGGCGGGAAAAGATCCCGAAAAAATTCATCTCGTCACGGCAAATTTTACCGGATCGCTTCGACTGCTCATAGGGCTGGGATGGCCCATGATTTTCGCGACAGCTGCATACTTTACGCGTAAGCGCCTGGGTCGCGCGCTCGGACACATCAACCTGGATGAAGAGCACGCTATCGAAGTGATGGCGCTCCTTCCGCCGATTCTATATTTCGTGTTCATCTGGTGGAAAGCCACTTTAACCATTTTCGATTCGATCGTCCTCACCATTTTCTACGCGGCATATCTATTCGTACTCAACAAAATTCCACCGCAGAGCGCCGAGAGCGAGGAAGACATGGAACGGATCCCGCGAGCCATTCTAGCTCTCTCGCCGCCAAAGCGCTCGGCGACGATCGCGGGCTTGTTCCTGGCTGGAGGGGCCATCCTTTACTTTGTGGCGCACCCCTTCCTGGACAGCATGCTGGGTCTAGCTGCCTCCTTGGGAGTCTCACAATTTGTATTTGTTCAATGGGTCGCGCCCTTCCTGTCGGAGTTTCCGGAGAAGGTGAGCGCATTTTATTGGGCTCGGAAGATCCATTCGGCACCGATGGCCCTGATGAACATGGTTTCCTCTAACATCAATCAATGGACGATGTTAGTGGCAATGCTGCCCGTTGTTTTCGGTGCCAGCCAGGGCGAAATCGCCCCAATCGAGTTCGACGAATATCAAAGACGTGAGATTTTGCTGACTTTGGCACAATCCTTGCTCGGGATGATCCTGCTCGCGAATATGCGTTTTCAGTGGTATGAGGCGCTGGCACTCTTCGTGCTTTGGTTACTACAGTTTGTATTCTCGGAACTTCGCGAGGAGGTTACCAGTGCTTACCTGATCTGGAGTGCTGCTGAGATATTTAAACTCGTTGCGCGGCGTAGAGTTAGAGAGACGGCGTTCAACATTTTTCCGAGGTTGATCGTCAAACACTGGTGATTGACAGAGCGTTGCTCAGGCATATACTCCGAGTGCCCAGCAATCGGAACCATGAGGGTTTCGGAGCAGAAAAGAGGATTAACACAATGGACGATAAGAAAACTCAAAAATTCCGGCAGAGATTGCTCGAAGAATATCAGAAGCTGATCCGCTCTATTAATCGGAACAGGCTGGCTGAAGAAGAGATAAAACTCGAGAACACCGAGGACGAAGGCGATCTCGCCACCATCAGCCATAACAAGGAACTTCTATATAACCTTCATGAAAGCGATTTCCAACGTCTGAAGTCCATTCAAGAAGCTTTGAAGCGAATGGATCGCGGCGAGTACGGTGAGTGCGTTCGTTGCGGCGAAGACATCAATGAAAAGCGCCTCATGGCCGTACCGTGGGCGACGCTCTGCATCCAGTGTCAGGAAGAAGCCGAGAAAGAAGGCACTTCTCAACGCCCCGTTCTGGCCGGCATGTTGAAGAACGAGGAGGACGACGAAGAAGCGTGACCGTTTCAGTCTCAGATATCGGATTTCGGATGTCATACATCTGTTTACTACATCCGAAATCCGATATCCGACATTCGAAATCCACTTTTTAGAAGTGCGCGGCCAGCCGCACGAGCAGAAACAATCCCATCCCCGCAAAAACCACTACAGCCATTTTCACTCCCTTTTCTCGGTTCACTTCCGGCATCAGGTCCGTTGCGGCAACATACAGCGTCGATCCTGTCGAAATAGGCAGCGCGTAGTTCACACCCTCGCCGGCAACATGAACCACAACAACACCAATCAGCGTGGAGACTCCGAGTGCCGTGGCCGCAGCCAGCGCCCGGGAGCTGGACTGGCCGGAACTGACCACGATGGATGAGATCGTAAAGCCATCGGGAATTTTGTGGAGGAAAACCGCAAGGAAGATGAGCAGTCCCACGCTCGGCGAGATAATGAAACCGGCTCCGATGGCTACACCGTCGAAAAACGTGTGGACGAGCATTCCAACCAGTGCCGAGATTTGAACAGCCGGATTCACCAGTTCTTCGTGATGCGTTTCCTCCCCAAAATGCAAGTGCGATGCGAACGTGTGTTCGAACATATGCACGATACCAGCGCGGGCGCTGATCGTGTTAAGGCAAAACTCTCCGGAATCATTTCCACAAACACCGTCCCCAACATGAAACCTGAACCCAGCGCGATGAAGTACTGCAGGGATTTTCTGGCCCACTTGTGCGATGTAACGATGACTCCGCCGATAACGTTGGCCGACGCGGCCGCGAACGCGAAGATGAGGGACTGGGTGAAAGGGCTCATCCGGAATGCCGAATTGTCATGATATCCCCGTCTTTGACCGGATACTCTTTTCCCTCCAGCCGCAAAAGTCCTTTCTCCTTGAGCGCCTGCATCGTTCCGTGCTTTACGAAATCGTCATAATGACAGACTTCGGCACGAATGAAGTGATCCGAAAGATCCGTGTGAATAACTCCCGCCGCATTTTGCGCGTTCGTCCCGCCGGTGATAGTCCACGCCCGGCATTCTTCCTCCCCGACAGTGAAGAAGGATATGAGACCCAGCAAACGATACGTTGTGCGGATCAACCGTTCGGTGCCGGATTCCGCAAGACCATAGTCGGAAAGAAACGTTTTCAGCTCTTCGGACGGGAGTTCTGACATCTCTGCTTCCAGCTTTCCCGAGATGATGGTCTGTTCCGTGTTCGCCCGGTTAGCCGGGGGCTTTACGCCCTCGCTTGAAACGTCCGTGTGTCGTAACCGGTCAAGCTGATCTTCACCGATGTTTTCCACGTAGATCATCGGCTTCTCTGAGAGAAACGCGAATCCCTTCACCAGCTTTTTCTCATCTTCGCCGACTTCCATCTCTCGCAGAGGCTTCTCCGATTCCAGCCACGCCTTGGCGCGCTGGAGATAGTCGAGTTCTTTCTCGAGTGTTGCATTCTTGATTTTCTTGAGATCTTTCTCCAGCCGTTCCATCCGCTTTTCGATGGAAGCGATATCCGCCAGCATTAGTTCATAGTCCAGGTGACGTTTATCCCGCTCCGGATCCACCGAACCCTCGGAGTGCGGCACCGATTCATCCTGAAATGCGCGTACGACGTGTACCAGCGCATCCACCGTCCGCAGCGGAGAGAGCGCCATATCCTGCCCTTTGCCTCGCTCCAGCCCCTGGACGTCAATGAACTCCACCGTCGCGTAAGTCGTCTTTTCCGGATTGAATTTCGATGAAAGAAAGTCCAGCCGCGCGTCCGGAACCTTCACAACACCGACGTTCGGCTCCGCTTTCCGTCCTGCCGCGGGACCCGCCGCAGCCTGCCCATGCGTCAGAACGTTGAAGATTGTTGTTTTGCCTACCGAAGATAGGCCGATGATCCCCGCCTTCATACAAGCATGTAAGCATAACCGCGGCTTAAAGCCCGCGACTACAAGAAGAAACAAGGGCCTTTTTAATGTTGACACCCTTTAGTCCTCTTAGTAGTCTGAAGTGGCCAAAAGTGGGCAAAACTGTTACATATTGGCCTTTCGGGGACCAAACTCGATGTTGCGAGGAAACGCACAAGCCACCGTTGACGAAAAAGGTAGGCTCAAGATCCCGTCGATCTTCCGAACCGACATCGAGGAGTCCTGGGGCAGCGATTTCTACGTCACGTCTCTCTCGGGTGAATCCGTTTTGATTTATCCCTTACCAGTCTGGCAAGAAATTGAAGAACGACTCGCCAAGCTCCCTTCCTTAAATCCAACGAAAAAGAAATTTCTTGATCGTACGAACTATTACGGTCAGTTAGCCGCCATCGATAAGTCCGGCCGGATTCTGATTCAGCCTCTTTTGCGTGAATCGGCCCAGATGACGGGAGAAGTCGCTGTCCTCGGTTATTTGAATTATCTGGATGTCTGGAACCACGAACGATTCCTCAAACGGATGAAGGATCAACCCTTCACCGAAGAGGATCACGATGTACTGGGGAAGTTGGGAATATAGAGATGCATGTTAGGACACACACCGGTTCTGCTCGAAGAGGTGATGAAGTTCCTGGATCCGAAGCCCGGCGGCCGGTTCATCGACGCGACGCTGGGAGCGGGTGGGCATACGCGCGCAATTCTCGAGCGGACCGCGCCGGACGGGCGAGTGCTCGCGATCGATCAAGACGAGCTGGCGCTGGCGGGGGCGAGGGAGAGTTTGCAGTCATCTGGGTCGCGGCTGATCATGGAGCATTCGAATTTCAAAAACATCACGCCGCTGGCGGCCGGGCACGGATTTCTCGAAGTAGAGGGAGTGCTCGCCGACATCGGCATCTCATCGATGATGGTGGACGATCCATCACGAGGATTCTCATTCATGCGTGAAGGCCCACTCGATATGCGGATGGACCGCACTCAGGACCTGACTGCCGCCGATGTGGTGAATACCTACGCCGAGAAGGAAATCGCCGACATCCTCTACACCTACGGCGAAGAACGGCGGTCGCGTCCCATTGCTCGCTCCATCGTGCGCGCGCGGCCTTTGCGGTTGACCACTGACCTCACGCGCGCGATCGAGCGCGTGATGGGCGGTCCCCGTGGCCGGATACATCCGG
>QHXD01000441.1 GCA_003223895.1 Acidobacteriota bacterium | reverse complement strand
AGATCAATGCTTTCGGCGGGCCCTATAGTACTGGCACCTCGATGGGTTTTGAATGGCACTATCGTCGCGAAGACACGGAGTAACGTGCCTCAGATGAAAGGGGCACACACTTTGGTACAGGAGGACTTTTCAAGAGGGGGCGCTAGTGATCGTGATTGAAGCGCTTTCCCGCAACCGACACGGTCCCACAGAACTTCGATGGAACAGCGTCGGTCCCGCGGACGTATCTCTTTCATGGGAGTTCTGCTGTGACGAACCTGGCTACGATTCTTCACGTTGTTGCAGGTACGGTCGGGCTGCTCGCGGGAATCATCGCTGTGTCCTCCCGCAAAGGCGCACGTGTGCACCGGGTAGTGGGGACTCTGTTTTGCGTGTCCATGCTTGTTATGGCGGCCCTCGCCGACTATCTCGCCGTTGCCATTCCTGAGCAGATTCCCAATTTCTTCATCGGGACCTTCACCATCTACCTTGTGGCGACGGCGTGGATGACGGTTCGACGCAAGGAGCGGTCTGTTCGGCGTCGCTGAGAAGACCGCTCTCTCTGTGGTTCTGTGCCTCTGTGTGCCTTTCGCGATTTTGAGCTTTCAGTTGGCGGCCGGATTGGAGCTTTCTTTCAAGAGCGCTGTCCGCATCGAAGGCCCTGTCCGTGTCGCGATCTACAGCTTCAGGTTCTTGGTCGCCATGGCGGCAATCGGCGATGTCAAGTTAGTACTGGCCGGTGGCACTACCGGTGCGCGGCGGATAGGGCGGCACCTTTGGCGTATGTGTTTAGGGCTCACTTTCGCCGCAGGTTCAGCGTTCACTAGATTCTCCGGGGAAAGAGCGCTGAACAGGCGTATCCGGTTGCTTTTCAAGCGATCTATCTTGCGGGATGCGGGACTTTCCGAACGGAGGTGCACATTGACGGAAGTGATGACGTTGAACGTTTGATCTGTCCTCGATCGGAACATGCAATGCCGGATTGGATTCGACGCACGGCATTGGGAGATATCTTGAAGCAAGACTTCTCCGCACTTCAGGACGAGACTTTGTACCGGAATCTGGACCGGCTGCATCCCAACCGGGAACATATCGAACGCCAACTGGCCGAGAAAGAGAAGACGATGTTCGACCTGAACGACACCGTCTATCTGTACGATTTGACCTCAACCTATTTTGAAGGGCAAGCCAAGGCCAACCCACAAGCCCAGCGGGGATACTCGCGCGACAAGCGTCCCGATTGCAAGCAAGTCGTGATCGGACTCGTGCTGGATCGTGAAGGGTTTCCCAAAGCGCAAAACTCTTCGACGGCAATATGCAAGACCGCCGCAGTTTGGACCAGATGTTGGCTGCTCTGGAAAAGCGCACGGGCAAGCGGCCGGGCGCCACGGTCATCGTCGATCGGGGTATGGCGTTTGATGAAAATCTGGAGCAGATTCGCAAGCGTGGGTTGCATTATCTGGTTGCGGGACTGCAATCGGAGAGAAATCAATGGCTCGATGAGTTCGAAAACGATGATGGTTGGGAAAACATCGTTCGGACAACTTCCGCGCAATCCACTTCAGAAGAAAACACGCGTCGAAATCAAACGCCAGCCGAAGGACGGTGTCGCCTACATTCTGTGCCGCAGCGAGGGACGCGAAGAGAAGGACCGCGCCATTCGAGACGCACAGGAAGCCAAACTGATCGCGGACCTCCATAAGCTTCGGTACCGCGTGGCCAAGCGCCGGCTGAAATAGGAAAACAAAATCCAGCGGGCGATCGGTCGACTGCAGGAGCGTTATCCGCGTTAATGCAGCGGCCCATCTTCCATCATCTGCAGGACCGGAAACAGACACGCATTTTCCTTTGTGTGCTGGCTTACCATCTGTTAGCCGCGATTGAACACCGGTTTTTGCAAGCGGGAATTCACACCTCCTGGTGGACCATTCGTCAACAACTAAGTTCTTGGAGTGCTTGGCCAGGACCGGCGTGAATTCTCCTTGAAAGGCCAGATTGTCGCAAACCAGGACTCGATATTATGCGCAGGAAACCGTTATGAAGAGGAAATGTATGGAATCTCGATTAGACGAGGGTGCCGTTTTACGACTGCTTCAGATAATTTCCATTGCTTGACCGCCATGCTAATCTGATCTCGTTATGTTTCGCTCGTTCGCACTAGCCTAAGACGACTCCTTCCGTATCCGAAACCCATCTACAAACAATCGGGTCTCGCGACCCATTCGTGTGTCAGGAGGAATCCATGTCTGTTCAAAACACGGAGTGTGCACGATTCGATCGCGCACAGTTGAAAGAGTCGTTTTCGAAAGTACCCGTTGGCCTAAAGTTGCTTGGCGGGTCGATCAACCCTGGAAGTCCGTCGATTTTCCAGATGAACATCCATAACAGTCGGCAGTTCGGCGAGTATGTTCAGATCTGGCCGGGTGATCGCAAAAACGAGATCGAAGTTCTATCTATAGACCGTTCACTCGTTCAGCTTGTTCTGCGCGTGAAGGAACCTCGCCGCCCTTACGTCGAAGTGGTAAAAAAGAGCGCCTTCGAGAGCGCGGACGCCGTCGCAAAACGGGTTCACGCGGCGGGCGGGCGCATTCTCAGAGAGACTCGCTACGACTGGCGTGTCGAACTGTGGACGCCGGAGTTCGATCGCCGGTACCTCTGCGGAAGGGACGATATCCATCTCTTCATAGCGCAGGTTCAGGTCGGAGATACCGTTGCACAGGCGCACGAATCTCTTAAACCGGAGCTTGTAAAACAGAGGGAAGCTGTAATGCCAGGGAGCATCGAGCGCCAAGGTGAGTGGTTCTTTGTACCGCTCTCTGAGGAGGAGTCGCAACGTTTCGATGAGCACTTGAACGCCTGCCCACGTGCGGTGAAGAAGCGGGCTCCAGTGGGTGCGGGCGGCCGACCCCACGTAGCGGACAATGTCGTCACCATCGATCGGCGTGTCCGGTCCAAGCGTCGGGAGTACCGCCGCCCCGAGGTTTATGCGCGAGGGCTGGTCGTACATCCAGACCATCGGAATCTTCACTTGCGTGAGTGGAAACGGGTAGTTCGTAACGCCGAAATCCGTACTACGAACGACCAACTCCGGTTATCGTGGATCGATTGAGCCGGCGGTTAGCTATAACGAGTCCAGGCAGGCAGATCTTGATCTCGCCTCTAGAGCATAGAGTCTTTGTCTGTAACTTATCCGCGAAACGCGGAGAAGTTACAAAAATAACACCGAATGCTGAGCGCTGAAAGCTAACCGCTGACCACACGCGGCCAGCCGATCCCTCAACTTTGGTTGCGGCCACAGGCCGCGCTAGAAGATTCAAGCGAAGTACCGCAAGTATGGCGGCTCCGTTCCGAGGGTTCCTGGACGTCGCATAACGGGTCTTCTGTAAATTTTCTAGGGGACGGGACGATTTTCTGGGGGGACGGCACGAGAATTCATGCGTTTTCGGGGGCAGCCGGCGGGTTTCACGAGCAATTCCGTTGGAACGAGGCTCAACGAGGCACACCACGACCTGGCGGGGCTTTAGGAAGCGAAGTCGTCGGGATGGAAACGGCGTTCGTAACTTGGCCAAGCCGAAAAGTGCCTTCAAAGACCGGGCGGTTGCAATTACTAGGAATGGTCGCTACGAAATCAACCTGCCCGTCTTTGACAAAGAAGACGTTCGAGCACTTCAGGTCCTCCGTCTGGGGGCATAGCACGGCGACCGGATACTGCCGAAAGACTACGCCGAAGAAACTCAAATTGGGGAAAGTTCGGCCGACCTAATCGTCGGCGATTGGTCTTACGACAGCACCCAGGGCCCCGCGGGCCTTAAGATAGTCCTCAACCAACTGCTGATCGTCCGCCTTGGCGATTGTTGGTGACGAAAGGTAAAACACCACTGCGCCTAGGCCTATGGCATGCAACGCTCTCCAGGACATAGATACCCCCTTGGCCCCAGCGGGCTTACTCGATTATCGCATGCCCATGGACGCACGCGTAAGTTGATCGGCATAGGGGCGGGCAGCTGGCGACCGCTATCACTCCGGCGTCGATTCCGCGCTCATCGAGATAACGGACAACATTCAGTAGTTGAATAGTTGCCGGTCCAGTTCCCGTGCCATTCATCATTCCACCGCAGGAAACGCCACGCGTGATTGAAGTGAGCAATCTTAGCGTGCGCGCCGGCGGGAAGACCC